>CAMLLF010000492.1 GCA_946480705.1 uncultured Lysobacteraceae bacterium
AAGGGTGTGCACGGCGTCTCAGGTGGGCGGCATGGCCGCCAGCACCACCCGCCGCACCTGGGCGGGCACCCAGCACCGCCCACCGCGCGGGGGACCATGCGCGGCGGATGACTCGGCGGGTGCCGCCGCTCGACCCCCGCGACATCGACGACCGCCTGGTCGACGCCCACGGCAGCCTGCCCGGCCAGTTCATGGGCGCGGTGTTCTCGATGATGACGCCGATGCGCTCGCTGCTGAAGTACAACCTCGACATGCTCGAGGTGGTCGACGACGGCCGTACCGGCCTCATGAGCGGCGCCGCGGAACAGGGTGATGATCTTGGTCCAGATAGCCATGGCGGTCACTTCAGATGGTCGGCGAAGGCCTCGGCGGCCTGGATGGTGTTGTCGGCGAGCGCGTGGATTTCCTCGACGACGGCGTTCAGCGGCGAACGGCTGGAGAGTTCGCCGAACACGATGTAGAGATCCTCGCCGCCGACATCCTGCAGGCCGAGATTGGACAGCGGGTTGACCGGGTTCAGACGCAGGCACGCTTCGTTGAACGCATTGCGGTCCTTGACCTGGCTCGCGAGACACAGCGGCGAGGAGACGAAGATCTGCTCGCCCGACACGGCCATGTGCATCGCGAGATCGCCGTGTTCGTGCATGGTGATGTGGATGATGGCGTCGACCCCGCCGATCAGGCTGAGTTCGATGCCTTCGAGGTCGACGGTCTTGTCGGAATGCAGCGCCTCGTGCAGCGATTCCGTGGTCCAGGGGGTGTTCACGACGTACCTAGCCTCCTGCGAATGATCGTGAGTTGTGGCGCTGCCAGTGCAACGTGCCAACGTGGGACGAACGAACACGGGGCCAGGGCGTTGCGGGCGTTGCGCGGGGGCTAATCTGACGACTATTGCGAGCCGGTACAAGTCCTGCGAGTGGGACTTGCGGACGGCCGGCGCATCCGTCTGCGTGCGCAGGCGGAGCCGCCGCATCCGGCCGTCGCGCACGCAAAAAGAAAGCCCGGCTTGCGCCGGGCTTTCGGGGTACACGCGAAACGAAAAGCTTACTGCTGCGGGGTCAGCTCGGTGCGGCGGTTGCGCGCACGGCCTTCCTTGGTTTCGTTCGTGTCGATCGGACGCGATTCGCCGTAGCCGGTCGGGCCGGACAGGCGGCTGGCGTCGATGCCGTGCGAGGTCAGGTAGTCGTACACGATGCGCGCGCGGCGCTCGGACAGACCCTGGTTGTACTCGTCGGTGCCGACGGAGTCGGTGTGGCCGACGACTTCGACGCGAGCGTTCGGGTTGCGGGTCAGCGTGTCGACGGCCTGGTCGAGGATCGCGATCGACTCGGCGGTCGGTTCCTGCAGGGTCGGGCCGATGTTGCCTTCACCCTTCTTCGGACGGTCGAACTTGAAGTTCACGCCGCGCAGGTCGATGACCTGGACCAGCGGGCAACCGTCCGGACCGACGTTCGTGCCGGCCGGGGTCGAGGCGCAGCGGTCGTCGCAGTTGTTGACGCCGTCGTTGTCGTCGTCGAGGTCGCGGCAGGACTTCTGCGGCTGCGCCGGCGGCGGCGGATCCTTGCGGACTTCGGTCGGGGTCACTTCACCGCCGCCGCCGAAGTTGATCAGCAGGCCGACGCTGGCGATCGCATCGACGTAGCCGGTGCTGTCGTCGAGCGTGTAGAACTGACGGGAATTGTTGTCGCGGTCGTAGCGGGCCGCGATTTCGGCGCGGAACGCGAGACGGTCGCTGAAGCCGTGCTGGATGCCGCCGCCGACGGTGACCATCGGATCCCAACCGTTGACCTTGGTCGGACGCAGCAGGTTGCCGGAAATGGCAGCGTGACGGAGGAAGCCGAGGCCGCCCATCACGTACGGACGCCAGGAGCTGCCGGCATCGCCGAAGAAGTAGCGGCCGGCAAAGCCGACGCCGACGTTCTCGAATTCGTGACCGTCACGGAGGGAGCTGTCTTCGAAGTCGGCGTTGTTGTGGGTGACTTCGAAATCCACCGCGAAGTTCGGGGTCGACCAGTAGCCGATGCCGATACCGGTGAACAGGGAAGTATCGGTTTCGCGATCGCTGTCCGGGATCACGGCGCCGATGCGCGGAGCGATGTACCAGTTGCTGTAGTCCTGCGCCTGAGCCGAGCCAATACCGGCCAGGGACAGGGCAATCAGGGCAAACAAGCCATTACGTTTCATTCGGAGTCTCCTCATTGGTGTTATCGCGCGCGTCCACTCCACCCCGTACGGACGCAAAGCTCGTTCACTTTAACAAGTAAAAGTGTCGATGGCGTGGCTTAACATTTGGGCCCATTCCTAGGGCGGGCGGCAGTCTAGCAAAATCAACGACCTGTAACTACAGCTCGCCCCACCCGTTCATGTTCCGCTCAGTGCAGACTTAACATTTCGCGCGTTTATTGCGCAAAGCAGGTCATGAACTCGTGAACAGCTTCACTGCGTGGACTACTGCGTGGACTGCGCCGTCGCCGGCGTTCGCCGCTGATGCCAGGCGCAGTACTGCGATCGACGCCCGTGCGCGGCAGCCGCGCAACCGTTTGCAAGTGTCAACAAGAATCACGATTCCGGTCGCGCCGGCTTGACCTCGCGCCAACGAGCCGCTACTTATTCCCGGATCGAAGGGGAGTAGCTCCTCGCGCGCTGATCGTCATCACGGGCCTACGCCCCGGTCGCGCGGCTGTCGTCACCGCCCATCCCGGTAACGCAGTGAGCAAGACCTTCGCCGGACACGGCGAAGTCTTGCCTGCGTTTTTGCGTGTCCTTGTCCCAGCCAAGACAACTGACCCGGGGTATCCATGGAATTTCTGTCGCCTGACTTTTTCACCGCGCTGTTCGCGATCGTGCTCATCGATCTCGTGCTGGCCGGTGACAACGCCATCGTCATTGCTCTCGCGGCGCGCAATCTGCCCCGCGACCTGCAGAAGAAGGCGATCTTCTGGGGTACGGCCGGCGCGATCGGCGTACGCACACTGATGACGCTGGTCGTCGTCTGGCTGCTGCACTTCCCGGGCCTCATGCTCGCCGGCGGCCTGCTGCTGATTCCGATCGCGCTCAAGCTCCTGACCGAAGACAAGAAGGACGACGAGCATGAGATCAGCCGGGTCAGCGGATTCTGGGGCGCCATGCGCACGATCATCATCGCCGACGCGCTCATGGGCCTCGACAACGTGCTCGGTGTCGCGGGCGCGGCACATGGCAACTTCGTGCTCGTCGTGCTCGGCCTGCTGATCTCGGTTCCGATCGTGGTCTGGGGCAGCACCGTGATCCTGCGCCTCGTCGAGCGCTTCCCGATCGTCATCTACATCGGCGCCGGCGCGCTGCTGTGGACCGCGGGCAAGATGATCATGCACGAGAAGTTCATCGCGGACTGGATCAGCGGCAACGTCGCCGTCGAGATCGCCGCCTACGTGCTCATCATCGGTGGGGGTCTCGGCTTCGGCTGGCTGCGCGAGAAGGCGCGCCGCGAAAAACGCGAACTCAAGAGCGCCGGCTGAACGTTCTTCCCGGCCGCCGCCGACGCCCTTGTCGGCGGCGCCGCGGCCAGCCGACGGTCGCGTCCGGCTGAGTTGCCCTCTCCAGTCAATCCATGCATGGTTCGCCGACTTTCGGCACGGCAGACCGCGCATGAGCGACTACCCGCATCTCCTGGCTCCGCTGGATCTCGGTTTCACGACACTCGCGAACCGCGTGCTCATGGGCTCGATGCATACGGGGCTCGAAGACAAGGCCAGCGACTTCGACAAGCTCGCCGCCTACTTCGCCGAGCGCGCACGCGGGGGTGTGGGACTCATCGTCACCGGCGGCATCGCGCCGAGCATTCGCGGCTGGCTCAAGCCGTTCTCCGGTCGCCTGTCGATGCCCTGGCACGTCGCGCGCCACCGCAAGGTCACGCGCGCGGTCCATGACGAAGGCGGCAAGGTCTGCGTACAGATCCTGCATGCCGGCCGCTATGCCTATCACCCGCTGTCGGTCGCGCCGTCGAAGATCAAGTCG
>CAMLLF010000493.1 GCA_946480705.1 uncultured Lysobacteraceae bacterium
GATCCGGTCGCACGTGCCAGGCTCGAGGGGGCGATCCCGCTCGGCCGCGTCGCGGAGCCCCAGGAGATCGCCAACGTCGTCGCGTTCCTCGCGTCGTGGGTCATCGGCAATTTCGAGAACGTGCTCAAGCAGGTCGTCGCCTGCGCGGTGCTCATGCCGATCGTCGCGAGCATGGGCGGCGTCGCCGGCACGCAGGTGCAGACGCTGATGATCCGCGCGATGGCGCTGGGCCAGGTCACCGCGTCGAACGCGATGTTCCTGCTGCGCAAGGAAGTGCTGGTCGCGCTCGCGAACGGCGTGCTCTGGGCGCTCGCCGTCGGCAGCGTCGCGCTCGCGATCTACCGCGACGCCTGGCTCGCGCTCGCCTTCGGCGCGGCGATGGTGCTGAACCTGCTCGCCGCGGCACTCACCGGCGTGTTCCTTCCGCTCGGCCTGCGCCGCGTCGGCATCGATCCGGCGCTGGCCGGCGGCGTGCTGCTGACGACGGTCACCGACTGCTGCGGCTTCGCGTCGTTTCTCGGGCTGTCGACGCTGCTGCTGCTGCGCTGAAATACCCTGCGCCGGGTTGCGCCGAGCCGCCACCGACCGCGTTTTATCTCGCCCGCTGCTCCACGAGCGTCAGCGCGACCTTGTCGCGCAGATAGATCGGCAGCGCCTGTTCCGGCGGCAACGCGCGGCCCGCGTCGAATTCGATCGAGGCGAGTGCGGCGACCGCATGCGCCTGCGGGTAGCGCTCGCCGTCGGACCACAGCGGTGCGCCGGTCTGCGCGGCCAGCACGTCGCGATAGACCTTCCAGCCGCTGCCGATCACGTTCCAGGCCGCGGCCTCGGGCAGGCGCAGGGCGCCGGGTGCGCAGACGCATTCGTCGGCGATCAGCCGCAGTGCGCCCTGGGCGTCGCGGCGATAGCCCGCCGCATAGATCTCGCCCATGCGCGCGTCGATCGCCGCGAGCACGGGCGCGCCGTTGTCGGGCGCGTCGAACGCGAGCGCGGCGAGCGAGGACACCGGAATGACCGGCAGGTCGAGACCCAGCGCCATGCCCTGGGCGAGCGACACGGCGAGGCGCACGCCGGTGAACGCGCCGGGGCCGCGGCCGACGGCGATCGCGTCGAGCTGGCGCCGGCGCAGCCCGGCTTCGGCCAGCAGCGCGTCGGCCATCGGCAGTACGAGTTCCGCATGACGGCGCGGCGCGAGTTCGCTGCGCGCGATCGTGGCGCCGGCGTGATACAGGGCCACCGAACAGGCTTCGGTGGAGGTTTCGATGGCAAGCAGGTTCATGAGCTTCCGTGAATCACGTTGAGGGGCGGCGGACGCC
Source organism: uncultured Lysobacteraceae bacterium (assembly GCA_946480705.1). The sequence continues at coordinate 1,317 of CAMLLF010000493.1, forward strand.
GGATCACGGCGCCGGCACGGACGGCGCCGGCGCGCTGCGGCTTTCGCCGTACCAGTCGACGCGGCGCGTCAGGTACATCAGCACTGCGACGACGGCCAGCAGCGTCAAAGCCCCTATCAGCAGCGAGTATTGCTCGCTGACGACGAGGCCGTACAGCAGGCCGTAGACGAGCGCGAGGCTGCCGCCGAGCACGAATCCCGCACGGCGCGTCGACAGCACGGCGGCCGCATAGCCGCCGACCAGCAGTGCGACGGCCGCGGCCGCCAGCGCATAGGCCGGCCCGAAGCCGATCTGTTCGGACAGCGCGAGCAGCAGCAGATAGAACGTGCACAGCGCAACGCCGATCAGCAGGTACTGCACCGGGTGCACGCGGAGTTTCTTCAGCACCTCGAACAGAAAGAACGCGACGAACGTCAGCGCGATGAACAGCACGCCGTATTTGCCGGCACGTTCGTTCTGCTGGTAGATGCTCGCCGGCTGGTACAGCGTGACGCCGAATGCCGACGCGGCGACGCGCGACGCATCGAGTTCGCCTTCGTCCCATTGCTGGCCATAGCCGCGATTGAGTTCGAGCACCTGCCAGGCCGCGTCGAATTTCCGTTCGACGATGTCGTGGCGCACCGGAAGGAAGGCGCCCGTGAAACTCGGATCGGCCCAGTCCGCGCCGAGCTTGAGGCTGGTCGCGCGGCCGAACGGCAGGAACTGGATGCGCTCGGTGCCGGCGATGTCCAGCGCGAGTTCGATCGCGACCGGCGCCTGCAGCAGCTGCGCGTCGATCGCGACGACGGCCGTCGCGTAGCCGCTGGTCAGCGTGCCGGGCTGCAACCGATGCTCGTTGCCGTTGATGCGCACAGTGCGGACTTCGCGCAGGCCGCGCACGTCGGCCAGGGGCAGCCGCAGCTCGAGCCCGCCGGCGCCCTGCTGCACGAGGCTGCGCAGCGGTGCGAGATCGTCGGCCTCGAAGCGCGCCTTCATCGTGAGACTTGCGGTGTATACCGGCGTCTCGTAGATGCCGTAGGCGCGCGTCGCGGTGCGCAGGCGCGCGTCGATGTCGAGCGTGGCCGGCAGCTGCAGCCGCGTGGCGCTGCGCTCGGCCCAGCCCTGGTCGGTTTTCCAGCGCTGCGTATATGTCAGCGCGAGCATCGGGCCGCCGACGGTCTGCGCTTCGCCCCAGCGCGACGCGACCTGGGCGACGGCCTGTTCGCGCAGGCCGTTGCGTTCGCTGACGAGTCCCTGCACCTGCAGCAGCGGAATGAGCATCAAGAGCGCGAGCGCGCCGATGCCGAGAACCTTGATCGTGAAGGAATGCGCGGTGGAAACCATGGCCGTTGACCGTTTCGGAAGACGCGCCTATTGCCGCCGCCGCGCGCGGCGCGGGCGCGGCCGGTCGCGGGCGGGCCGAGGGCGAATCGGGGCGCTTTGCAGGCACCGGTGCTGGCATCAATCGTGCTTGACCGTGTCCGATGTCACAGCAGTGACGCGCTTCGTCCCTCCGGATACGCCATGGCCTTCAAGACCCAGGAAATGATCCTCGCGTTGCGCGCCCCGAACGCCCACTGGCTCGCCGCGCTCGTCAACGCCCTCGACGAAGCCCTGAAAGATCCGGATTTCGGCCCGGAACAGCGCGCGCTCGTGCAGCAGCTGCTGCAGGCCGGCATCGTTCCGGCCAGCGTCGCACGCGCGGCCGAGGCACGCTTCGAGCGGTTCGAGCAGAGCTTCACCGACTTCGCGCCGATCGACGGCCATGCCGAGGCGCCGGCGTTCAACGACACGCCTGTGCCGCCGTCGCGTCCGAAACTGACCCTCGTGGGCAGTAACGCGGCAGCCTGAAACGAAACCGCCGCGACGCAGCGCGGCTCCGTACGGAAAAAGCCCGGATAGCCCGGGCTTTTTCGCGAATGAAGCCAAGCGCCGCCGTCAACGTTTGCCGCGCACCGAACCCGGCACGCTGTCCGGCGCGATGCCGGCCCCGCCGTTCGGAGAACCCACTGCATTGACCGAACCCGCGGTGATGCTGACGGTGTCGATGCCGATGAGATTGGAGTTCGTTCCATCGGGACCGCCGCCGGTCACGTGGTAGCGGAACGCGATGCGCCCGGAACCCGACGCCGGGATTCCGTTGGCGTTCGTCAGCGTGAACTGCGTCCACGACTGCGGATAGCCGTTGGCTCCCGTCGGATCGTCCCCCACCTGCAGGCCCGGATTGATCGTCTTGAGCACGGCGCCGTAGTTGGCCACGGCGGTCGCGTCCGGCGTGATCGAGGCGCAGTTGCTCGGGGAAACGCACAGACGGATTTCGAGGCGGTCCGCGTAACTGCTCGGCTGCGGCGTACGCGTGTAGAAGCTGATCGACGTGTTGCTCGTGAACGTGAGATTGGGCGTGACCAGCCATTCGGACAGCGTGCCGGCACCGCTCGTGCCGTGGAAATTCGCACTGATGTACGAGTTCGTTGCCGCACCGGCCTGCGCCGGGAAGTTGGTCGCATTGCCCTGGTACCAGGAGTTCATGCCGACCGGCTCGCTGTTGTTCGACGTGAGCCAGCCCAGGCCGGCGATCGCCGTGACGTCGTCAAAGCCCTGCCCGACCGTGACGCTCGGCGGCGCCGTGTCGAAGCCGTCGGCAAAGATGCCGTCGCGCGTACCGGCCACCGACAGCGTCAGGCGCTCGACCGGC
>CAMLLF010000494.1 GCA_946480705.1 uncultured Lysobacteraceae bacterium
CCGAGCTCGCGCGGGTCGAGCCTGGCCTGGCTCCACGGGCGGCCGTCGGGCTGCGTGAGCGTCAGGAACACCGGCTGCGGCGGAATCGGCTTGCCGTCGCTGTCGCGCAGCAGCGCGGACACGCGTACGGTTTCGCCGGGGCGGTAGAGATCGCGGCCCGACCACGCGAACACGTCGAACCATTCCTGGCGGCGGCCGGCGACGGCGAAGTCCGACAGGTCGAGCGCGGGCTGGTTGAACGGCAGCAGCGAGACGTCCTCGCCGCTGCGCGCGACGAGCACCTGGTCCGGCGTGAGCCGGTAGTTGAGCAGCGCATTGCCGTCGGCGTCGGTCTGCGCATCGAGCACCGATTCGCCCTTGGCGTCGAGTATCGACAGCGAGACGCCCGACAGCGCCGCGCCGGATTTCAGCGAGGCCGCGTGCACGAACAGCTGCTCGCGATAGGCGCGCGTGTGCAGGCCGATGTCGCTGACGAAGAAGTAACTCGTCTCCCATTCGCCGGTAAACGAGCCGGCGCGCTTCATCACGGCGAAATACAGGCCGGGTTTCGCGAGTTCGGCGATGTTCTGGATCGGCAGATAGGTCAGCGTGCGTTCGTTGCGCGTGCCGCCGAGCACGAAGCGGTTCGCGTAGACCGAGTCGGCTATGCGTCCCACCGGCGCGCCCTTGCGGCCCCACCAGCCGCTGTCGGCGTCGAGGTCGTAGCTCGAACGGCGTTCGTTGTTCCGGTAGCCGGCGAAGAACGTCGACAGTTCCTTGTCGCGCACGCGCAGGAATTCGACGTCGACTTCGGCGACGTTCACCGACACCACGGGAATGCCGCGCGTCTCGCGCGCCGGCAGCACGCTGCCCTGCGAGGCGAAGCCGACCGCGGGTTCCAGCGGTCCGGTGAACACCTCGCGCGTGACGTCGTTGCCGACCGTGCGGCCGTCGACGGCGGCGAGGCCGCCGCGCACGGTAACGGTATACGTCTGGTTGGCCTGTACATAGGGAAAACGCAGGGTTTTCCCATCGTCGTCGAGCGCCCAGCTGCCGCTGACCGCCGCACCCTTGGCGTCCTTGACCGACAGCAGGTCGTCGAAGGTCTGCGCGCCGACCAGCGGCTGGGTGAATTCGAGCGCGACCGCGAGCTGGCCCTGATACGGCGCGGCGTTCGCCGCGGCGATCGCGAAGTCCGCGCTTGCAGGCTTCGCCTCGACGGGCGCGGCGGGCGGCGTCCCCTGCGCCTGCGGCAGCTTCGGTTCGCTGCGGTTGCAGGCTGCGAGGAACACAGCGATGCAGAGCAGCACGGTGCAGAGCAGCGCGGCGCGCCATCCCGGGCGCGTCCGTGACGACAGGGCGAAGGCAGGCATCGATCTCATTCCCGGTTGACGATGGCTGCGGCAGTATACGGCCGGCGTTCTGGCGAACTGCGGGCGGGGGCGGGGCAGGTTGGCGATGCGGCGCCGGGTAGCAGGCGGTACGAGCAGGTAGCAACCAGAGAGAAGGAGGCAGCAACCAGAGAAAAACGCCCGGCACTGCGACGCCAGTTACTACGTCCTATCCTATTTCCTTCTCCGGAAGCCGCATGACCACCGCCATCGTCTGGTTCCGCCGCGATCTGCGTCTCGCCGGCAATCCTGCGCTCGAACGCGCGCTGCGCGGCCACGCGCGCATCGTTCCGCTTTACGTCCATGCGCCGCACGAGGAATCGCCGTGGGAGCCCGGCGCGGCGAGCCAATGGTGGCTGCATCATTCGCTCGCGGCGCTGGCTGAGAATCTGCGCCGCCGCGGCGCGCCGCTGCAGATCCGGCGTGGCGACAGTCTGGCCGTGCTGCAGGACGCGATACACGAGAGCGGCGCCGAGGCGGTCTACTGGAACCGGCTCTACGAACCTGCCGCGATCGCGCGCGACACATACGTCAAGCACGCGTTGAAGATGCAGGGCACCGAAGCACACAGCAGCAACGCGCATCTGCTGATCGAGCCCTGGGATGTCGCGACGGGTCAGGGCGGGCCGTATCGCGTCTTTACGCCCTATTGGCGCAAGGTGCGCGCGGCGCTGCAGCCGCGTCCGCCGGCCGCGGCGCCGGAGCGCATCGACGGTGTGACGATCAAGGGCGACGTGCCGCTCGATGCGCTCGACCTGCTGCCGCGAATTCCGTGGGACACCGGCTTTCCTGCGGCGTGGCAGCCCGGCGAGGCCGGCGCGGCGCGGGCGCTGGACGATTTCTGCGACGACGCGATGCGCGGCTACGCGGAGCAGCGCGATTTCCCGGCAACGACCGGCACGTCGCGGCTGTCGCCGCACCTGCATTTCGGCGAGATCCCGCCGCAGCAGATCCACTGGCGCCTCGATGAACTCGGCCGCGAGCGCGGCGAACGCTGGCGCGAGGCAACCGAGCCGTTTCTGCGCGAACTCGGCTGGCGCGAGTTTTCGCATCACCTGCTGTATCACTTTCCACAGACGCCGCAGGAAAACCTGAATCCGGCGTTCGACGGCTTTGCCTGGCGCGAACCGCGCGGCGACGAACTGGCCGCGTGGCAGCGCGGCCGCACCGGCATTCCGATCGTCGACGCCGGCATGCGCGAACTCTGGCACACGGGCTGGATGCACAACCGCGTGCGCATGCTCGTCGCGAGTTTCCTCTGCAAGAACCTGCGCCTGCACTGGCGCCACGGCGCGCGCTGGTTCTGGGACACGCTCGTCGATGCAGACCTCGCGAACAACACGCAGGGCTGGCAATGGACCGCGGGCACCGGCGCCGACGCCGCGCCGTATTTCCGCATCTTCAACCCGGTCACGCAGGGCGAGCGTTTCGACGCCGACGGCGCCTACATCAAGCGCTGGATCCCCGAACTGTCGCGGCACGCGTTCAAGAACATCCACGCACCGTGGAAGCAGCCGGATCTGCTCGCGCGCAGCGGGTATCCGGAGCCGATCGTGGATCTGGGCGAGACGCGCGAGGCGGCGTTGCAGGCGTACCAGTCGCGTTGAAGTGCGGTCAGCTGCGCTTGAGCTGCCACGCGAGTATCGGCGGCGTGACCATCGCGGTCAGCAGCGACATCGCGACGATGACGGCGTAGATGCGCGGCGAGAACACGCCGGCGGAGAGGCCGAGGCTCGCGATGACGACGCCGACTTCGCCGCGCGGCACCATGCCGACGCCGACGATGCTCGCGCCGCGTTTGCCGAGCGAATAGGCGCCGACGAAGCCGCCGATGAATTTCGAGACGATCGCAATGACGGTGACGACGGCGAGCATCCACAGCGCTTCGGCGTTCGCGAGTTCGGCGAGGTCGATCTTGCTGCCCGTCAGGACGAAGAAGAACGGCGTCAGCAGCGCGAGCAGCGGCTGGGTCTGGTGTTCGAGCGTCTCGCGCTGCCGGGTTTCGGACGCGATCATGCCGGCGAGGAATGCGCCGATGATCGCGGCGAGGCCGAACTGCGTCGACAGGTAGGCCAGGCCGAGGCAGATCGCGAGCACGATGGTCAGCGGCGACAGCGGATTGGCCGGGCGTTCGAGCCATTGCGAGCCGCGGCGCATGACGCGCGTGCCGACCCAGCCGATGATCGCGAGGAAGCCGACGGCTTCGAGCAGCACGACGGCGAGATGGCCGATCTTGATCTCGCCGCCGGCCTGCAGCGCGACGACGACGCCGAGCAGCAGCATCGCGAGGATGTCGTCGATGACCGCCGCGCCGAGGATCACGCGGCTTTCCACGCGCTGCAGCGCGCCGAGTTCCTGCAGTACGCGCGCCGTGATGCCGGCCGACGTGGCGACGAAGGCGGCGGCGACGAACAGCGACTTGGACCAGTCGAAACCGCTCGTGTGCGCCCACAGCGAGCCGAGCGCAAACGGGATCGCGACGCCGAGCACGCCGACGAGCAGGGCGCTGCGTCCGACTTTCTTCAGGTCGTCCAGTCGCGTCTCGAGGCCGACCGAGAACAGCAGCAGCGTCTCGGGATCCACGCTCGCCGCGGGCGCGGCCG
>CAMLLF010000495.1 GCA_946480705.1 uncultured Lysobacteraceae bacterium
AAGCCGCATTCGATGGAATTCCTGCGCGAGGTCGCGCACCTGCGCCCGCGCACCAACGTCTTCGGCGCGATCACGCGCGTGCGCCACTGCCTCGCCCAGGCTGTGCACCGCTTCTTCCACGAAAACGGCTACTACTGGATCAACACGCCGATCATCACGACCAGCGACGCCGAAGGCGCCGGCCAGATGTTCCGCGTATCCACGCTCGATCTCGCGAACCTGCCGCGCACCGACAAGGGTGCGGTCGATCATTCCAAGGACTTCTTCGGCAAGGACGCGTTCCTGACCGTCTCGGGCCAGCTCAACGTCGAGGCCTACTGCCTCGCGCTCAGCAAGGTCTACACGTTCGGCCCGACGTTCCGCGCCGAGAATTCGCAGACCTCGCGCCACCTCGCCGAGTTCTGGATGATCGAGCCGGAGATCGCGTTCGCCGATCTCGCCGCCGACGCCGACCTCGCCGAAGCGCTGCTGAAATACGTGTTCAAGGCCGTGCTCGACGAACGCGGCGACGACATGGCGTTCTTCGCCGATCGCGTCGAGAAGACCGCGATCTCGCGCATCGAGACCTTCCTCGCGTCGCCGTTCGAGCGCATCGACTACACCGACGCCGTGAAGATCCTGCAGAACGCCGGCAAGACCTTCGATTTCCCGGTCGAATGGGGCATGGATCTCCAGACCGAGCACGAACGCTTCCTCGTCGAACAGCACGTCGGCCGCCCGGCCGTCGTCATGAACTATCCGGAACAGATCAAGGCGTTCTACATGCGCCTCAACGACGACGGCCGGACCGTCGCGGCGATGGACATCCTCGCGCCGGGCATCGGCGAGATCGTCGGCGGTTCGCAGCGCGAGGAACGCCTCGACCTGCTCGACGCGCGCATGGCCAAGATGAACATCGACCCGGCGCACTACCAGTGGTATCGCGACCTGCGTCGCTACGGCACCGTGCCGCACGCGGGCTTGTCGTGTACACCTGCGGACTCGTGAACATCCGCGACGCGATTCCCTATCCGCGCGTTCCCGGCCACGCCGAGTTCTGACGTGCTGTTCCTGCTGCTCCTCGCGCTCGGCTTCGCGATCTTCGGCCTGACTGCCTACGTCATGAGCTGGCCGCTGGTCGCGACGCAGCTGCGCGACCGGCATCCGCAGGACCGCCCGCTGATGGGCGCGACGCCGCTGTCGCCGCGCGCGTTCGGTTGGTTCCTGCGTTTCGCCTGGCGCACGTCGGCCGACCAGAACCTGCGTTTTCTCGCGTTCCCGGGCAGCATCGCCGCCTGGGCCATCGCGGTCGGCGGCGCCTGCGCCGCCGTGCTGCTGATCCTGCGCATGACCGGAGTACTGGTATGAGCGACGACATCGACACCGGCCAGCACGCCGCCGAAGAACGCGTGAACACTTATTGGTGGTGTGCCGGTTTCGGCGACACGCTGATCTGGTCGCGGCTCGACATCTTCGCGAGCGGCATCGCCGAAGTGCTCGGCGCGACCGGCGAGTATCTGCGCTACGACGACGAGACCTCGGCGCGCATGGCGCTGCTCGACGCCGACTTCCGCGAATTCGACGGACTCGACGAGGACGACGCCGCGGCCATGGGCTTCGATCTCGACACCATGGACGTGCCGCGCGGCGACAGCGACGACGAACTGCTGCCGCGGATGGTCCACAAGATTGCGCGCGGCATCGGCTGATCCGGAGATTCCCCCATGCAGCTCGATCTGAACGGCCGCCACGCCCTCGTCTGCGGCGCCTCGCAAGGCATAGGCCGCGCCGCGGCGCAGGAACTCGCGCTGCTCGGCGCCAACGTGACCGTGCTCGCGCGCAATGCGGAAGCGCTGGCCGCCGTCGTCGACGCGCTGCCGCGCATGCATGCGGCGCAGACGCACGGCTTCATCGCGGCGGACATGGCCGACACGGCCGTCCTGCAGAAAAAAGTGGAAAGCACCGCCTACGCGGCGCCGTTCCATATTCTCGTCAACAACACCGGCGGCCCGCCGGGCGGGCCGGCGCAGACGGCGCAGGCGGACGCCTTCGTCGACGCGTTCCGCCATCACCTGCTCGCCAATCACGCGCTGCTGCAGAGCGTGCTGCCGGGCATGCGCGAGGCGGGCTTCGGCCGCGTGATCAACGTGATCTCGACGTCGGTCAAGGAACCGATCCGCAACCTCGGCGTCTCCAACACGATCCGCGGCGCCGTGGCGAGTTGGGCCAAGACGCTCGCGACCGAGCTCGGTCCTCACGGCATCACGGTCAACAACGTCCTGCCCGGCTACACGCGCACGCAGCGCCTCGAGCAGATCGTGCGCGACCGCGTCGCCGCGAGCGGCAAGTCCGAGCGCGATATCGAACAGGCCATGCTCGCGAGCGTGCCCGCCGCGCGCTTCGCCGAAGCCGCCGAGATCGCGGCCGCGATCGCGTTCCTCGCCTCGCCCGCCGCCGCCTACATCAACGGCGTCAACCTGCCGGTCGACGGCGGTCGCATGCAGTCGCTGTGACGGTCGCGCGGATCGTTCGCGGCGCGCGATAAGGCGTCGCCGCGCGATGACGATCCCGCAGCCGCCGCTTCGCGACGGCTGGCTCCGCTACGCCAGGGTTCAGCGCGCCGATGGGACAACGGCTGCGCGACAACCGGCGCCGGCCGTCAACGCACGCAACATCAACGCGGTGCCGCGGCAACAACAGCCGGTGCCGCCGCTCGCGTGCCCGCTGCAGACTGCAGGCACGCGCGAGCGTCGCGCAAGACATTCCGACGAGGTGCCGCTTGCCCGCATCGACCGTCCGCTTCGCCGTTCTCGCCGGCATCGTCGCCGCACAGACCCTGCTGATCGGTCTGTATGCGCCGCGCACGCTGCGCGCGCTCGAACGCGTCGCCTGGCTCGTCGACGAAGCCGACGGCGTGGTGGGCTGGCTGCGCTACGGCATGGGCGCGGCGATCGTGCTCGTGCTGGGACTGCTGCCGCTGCTGTTCGCGCTCGGGCTCGGCGTCGCCGCGGCGTGGTCGCTGCGCGTGTATTCCTCGACGCCGCAGCACGTCGAAGGACTCGGCGCGCCGATCGTCGGTCTCGTGCTCGGCCAGTGCCTGCTGCTGGGTCTGTGGCTCTGGCTGCTGCCCGGCGCGACGCCCGGCGACGCCTGGCAGAACGACGGCTACGGCTACACGCTGCTCGTCGTGCTGACCAGCCTGCTCTGGGCGTTCTGCAACGCGATGCTCTTGTGGCGCGGCGCCGGCGGCCCGGCGCCGCAGCGCGATCCGCACGAACTGCGCCGGCTGCGCGAACTCGGCCTGCGCCGTGCGCGCGAACTCGCGGCCGACGACGAACCGCCGCCCTGAGCGTTCGCCGCTGCGGCGAGCCGCGCGCCCGCGCTACCATCGCGCGATGACCGAGACCCTGAGCAATCTGATCGACGGCCGCCTCGCCGCGCCCGTCAACGGCCGCTGGCTCGACGTGTTCGAACCGGCGACCGGCGAGCGCTACGCGCGCTGTCCCGACTCTGATGCGGCCGACATCGACCTCGCCGTCGCCGCCGCCGAGCGCGCCTTTCCCGACTGGTCGCGCCGGCCCGCCGGCGAACGCGCGCAGTGCCTGAACCGGCTCGCCGATCTCGTCGAGTCGCGGCTGGAAGCCTTCGCCGTCGCCGAATCGCGCGACAGCGGCAAGCCGCTCGCGCTCGCCCGCAGCGTCGACATTCCGCGTGCCGTGTCGAACCTGCGCTTCTTCGCCGCGGCGATCACGCAATGGTCGAGCGAAGCCCACGCGATGGAAGACCGCGCGCTGAACTACACGCTGCGCCAGCCGCTCGGCAGCGTGGCCTGCATCAGCCCGTGGAATCTGCCGCTGTATCTGTTCACCTGGAAGATCGCGCCGGCGCTGGCGGCCGGCAACTGCGTCGTCGGCAAGCCGTCCGAAGTCACGCCGCTGACCGCGCACCTGCTGGCGCAGGCGAGCATCGAAGCCGGCTTTCCGCCGGGCGTG
>CAMLLF010000496.1 GCA_946480705.1 uncultured Lysobacteraceae bacterium
CGTGGCCGGCGATCCGCAGCGCGTCGCGCGCTACTGGGCGCGCCGGATCGCGGTCGCGCTGATCGACGCGGTCGAGCGCGGCGACGACGGCGTCATGCGCTTTCCGAGCGATGCGGCGTACCGCGCGCGCTTTCTCGTCGACCTCGCCGCGCACCGCGCATGGCACACCTGGTTCTACCGCGCCTTCGACGGACTGCGCGCGCTGCCGGCATCCGCGGCGATCCGCACCGTCGTGCTCGAGCGCGGCGTCGACGGCGCGGCGGTGATCGCCGCGATCGGCGACGGCGACTGGCCGTCGGTCGCGCGCGCGCTCGGCGGGCCCGAGTCGCGCCGCGTGCTCGACACGCTGTGCGCCGCGCGCACGGACATCGGGCTCGACGACGATCTGCGCTGCGCGCTCGCGGCCGGCCTGCGCACGACGCTTGCCGCGCTGCCGCCCGGCATCGACGGCGACGGCATCGCGCTGTCGCTGCTGCGGTGCGCATCGGTCGCAGGAATCGCGCCGTCGGCGTCGCTGCGTGCCTGGGTCCGCGTCCTCGCGTGGGTCGCCGGCACGGTGCCGGCCGACGCGGCGCGCACGGCCGTCGACGACGCGCTGCGCCGCGGCGACGTGGCGCGGCTCGCGCGCATCGCCGGCGCGATGCCGCCCGACGTCGCGCAGTTGCTGCTCGGCGCCTGCGCGCGCGCGCGCGCCGCCATCGCCGACGCGCTCGCGGCGCAGGATGGTGGCGCAGCACCGCGCGAGGAAACGACCGCCTGCGCGTATGCGGGCATGGCGCTCGTCGCGGCCGAACTCGCCGAACTCCTCGACGGCGCGTTCGTCGCGGCGCTGCCGCAGGCCGACGACGCGGACGCGCGCGACCTCGCGGCGTCGATCGCGCTCGCGCTCGTCGGCGGACGCACGCACGCCGCGGCAATCTGGCGGGATCCGTTCTGGCGCACGTTCTTCCGCATCGCGCCGCGCGTCGGCATGGCCGCACTCGCCGCGCGGTTCGCCGGGCACGATACGGCGCCGGCCGCCGCGGCGCTCGACGCGCGGCTCGCGCAATTGGCCCGCGGCGCGAAAGTCGCCGTGCGCCTGCAGCGCGGCGCCGCGCCGATCGGCGTCGATCGGGCGACCGGGCTGTGGCTGTCCGCCCACGACGCGCGCGGCACCTGGAGCGAACGTCTCGCCTGGACGCGGCGCGCACGCGATGACGCGCGCGAGCTCGCTGCCGGCGACTTCGCCGCGGCGCTGCCGCCGCCGTGGTTCGACCTGTTCGTGCGACTCGCGCAGGCCGCGCTGCGCCGCCTCGCCTATCGCGTGCCGGGCTGCAGCGGCGCGTCGCGACGCTACGTCTACGCGAACCTGCTCGACGTGCGCGGCAGCGCGATCCGCGGCAGCGACGGCGTCGTCGTGCTGCGCGCCGCGCGGCCGCCGCTGCATGTGCTGCTCGCGCTCGGCCGCGCGCGCCGCCGCATCCGCTGGCGCGACGGCGACGGCGGCACGCTCGACCTGGACTACGCCGCATGAACGCGCTGCCCGGCGCCGATCCGGTCGGCCGCTGCGACGCGTACGCGGCCGACCTCGCGTGGCTCGACCGCCTGATCGAGCGCGAAGTGCTGCGGCTGCGCGCGCGCTACGAGCTCTCGCTCGACGAACTGCGCGGACTGTATGTCTCGGATGCGCAGGTCGACGCGCTGCTCGATGCGCGCAACGGCGGCGATGTCGTCGGCACGCTCGACGGACAGGCGCAGGCGCTCGCCGGCGCCCGCCGGCTCGATACGCCGCTGATCGATCTCGCGTCGCGCATCGGCCTGTCCCGCTTCGAGAAGGACGTCATGCTGTGCGCGCTGGCGCCGGAAATCGACCTGCGCTACGAGACGCTGTACGCCTACCTCAACAACGACGTGTCGCGGCGCCACGTCACGGTCGACCTCGCGCTGCGTCTGCTGGCGCCGGGACGGCGCGAATACCGCGCGCTGCTCGACCCGGGCGCACGCCTGTTCACGAGCGGTCTGCTCGAGGCGTTCGACACCGGCGCGGAGCATCGCGCCGGACTCGCCGCGGGCTTCGCGCTGTCGCCGCTCGCGACGCAGCACCTGCTCGGACTGCCGCTCGCCGATCCGCGCCTGCCGGCGACGCTGCGCATTGCGGATCCGCGCTCGCGCGAGGCCGAGTTCGCGCTGCTCGCGGCATCGGCACGCGAGGCGGTCGAGCGCTGGGAAGCGCGGCTGCGCCGCTGGCCGCCGCTCGTCGTGCTGCAGGGCGAGGGCCTCGCCGAACAGGCCGCCGCCGCGCGGCTCGCCGCCGAGCGGCATGGGCTCGCGACGCTGCCGCTGCCGCTCGCGATGATCGCCGACGCAGCATCGTGGGCGGCCGCGTGGCCGCGCGTGCGCCTGCTCGCGCGGCTCGCGCGCGCGCTGATCGTGCTCAGGGGCGACGCGGGCACGCTGCGCGATCCGCATATGGGCGAACACGTCACGCGCGCGCTGCGCGAGATGCTCGACGACGGCGTGATGGTCGCATGGGCCTGCGGCGCCGACGCCGCATGGACGACGCGCGTGGCCGACCTGCCGCACACCGCCGTTGCGCTGCCGTCGCCGGACGCGCGCGAGCGTGCGGCAGACCGCCGGCCGCGACTACGGCATCGTCGCACCGGCGGAACTGACCGCGGATCTCGGCGCGCGCTTCGTGCTGCCGGTGTCGCGCATCCGCGCGGCAACCGCGTCGGCGAGCTGCGTCGGCGTCGACGGCGACGAACTGCGCGACGCGCTGTCGCAGGCCGCGAAGAGCCAGTCCGCGCAGGGACTCGACGCCGTCGCGACGCGCCTACGCAGCGCGCATCGCTGGAGCGATCTCGTGCTGCCGCCGGCGACGGCCGGCGCGCTCGGCGAATTCGCCGCGGCGATCGCCCAGCGCGAAACCGTGTACCGCGACTGGGGCATGGACGCGCGCAGCGGGCGCGGCCTGCTCGCGCTGTTCGCCCGCGCGTCGGGCACCGGCAAGAGCATGGCCGCCGGCGTCGTCGCGAACGAGGCCGGGCTCGACCTGTTCCGCATCGACCTCGCCGCCGTCGTGTCGAAATACATCGGCGAGACCGAGAAGAATCTCGACCGCATCTTCAACGCCGCGCGCGACTCGAACGCCGTGCTGTTCTTCGACGAGGCCGATGCGCTGCTGGGCAAGCGCGCCGAGGTGAAGGATGCGCACGACCGCTACGCGAACATCGAAGTGTCCTATCTCCTGCAGAAAATGGAGGAGCACACCGGCGTCGTCGTGCTCGCGACGAATCTCGCCAAGAACATCGACCAGGCCTTCGCGCGCCGCATGCACTACGTGGTTGAGTTTCCGCGTCCGGACGCCGGCCTGCGCGAGCGCCTGTGGCGCGGCATGTTCCCGGCCGCCGCGCCGGTCGCCGCCGAGGTCGATTTCCGCTATCTCGCCGAGCAGTTCGAAACCTCCGGCGGCGAAATCCGCACGGTCGCGCTCGAAGCGGCGTTCCTCGCGAGCGCGAACGGCTGCGCGATCGGCATGGTGCAACTGCTGCACGCGCTGACGCGGCTCGAGCTCAAGCAAGGCCACCCGGCCGGCGGCAGCCGCACACGCCAGTTCTACGCGCGCCCGCGTCACGGCGCGGAGGCGTGACATGCGCATCTATCGGTTCCCGGCGTACCTGCGCTCGCCGAGCGGGTTGTACCTGCCGGCACACCGCAGGCGCTCGCGCGCATCGCTCGACAACTTCGTCGCGCAGTCGCTGTTCGGCGACGCGTCGGCGCAGGTCGGACACAAGCACGACGCCGACGAGGCGCGCGCCGAGCGCGACGCCGGCGCCGCGCTCGCAGGCCGGCCGTTGCGCGACGGCGGCAGCGGCGACGCGCGCGTGCGCGCGGCGCGCATCCACACCGGCCCGGAATCGCAGCGCGCGGCCGCTGCGCTCGGCGCGCGCGCATTCACCCGCGGCAACGACGTCCATTTCG
>CAMLLF010000497.1 GCA_946480705.1 uncultured Lysobacteraceae bacterium
CGAGCGCGCTGTTGTTGTCGTCGGCGACCGGCACGCGGTTGCTCGCGACCTGGGCGTGGAAATAGTTCTCCTGCCCGGCGACGCTCGCGCATGCGCCCTGCAGTTCGCTCTGGCTCATCGACTGCGCGCGGATGCGCAGCGTCGCGCTGCACGGGTGCGAAATCGGCAGCACGGCGGCGGCGAGACGCTGCTGGAAATCGCAGAGGTCGTAGTAGCTGCAGTTGGCCTTGTCGTAGTGGTCGATCATTTCGCCGACGCCGACCCAGAGCGCGGCGGTGCTGCCGGTCACGCTGCTGCGGTCGAGCAGGGTCTTCGCGCGCGATCGCGCGAGCGTCTGCAGGGTTCCCGAATACCGCAGGAAGCGGCCGAGCTCGCGCCCGGCGTTCGCGACGAGATAGCCGTCGTCCTGGCCCAGCCGCGCGAAATGCGTGTTCGCGAAGGTGTAGAGCGTGTCGACGATGGAGGTGTCCGACTGCACGAGACTCGCGAATGCCGCGTCCTGGTGGCCGCGGAACAACACGGTGTACGCGTTGTTCGTCGCGGCCTTCATCCAGTAGTAGGGCGCGAAGGTCGTCGGGTTGTAGTTGCCGAGCGCGCGCTTGACCACATACAGATAGCGCGCGTTTTCCGCCGAGCTGTCGAGCAGGATCATGTATTCGGACAGGACTTCGCCGTGCGCGTCGTCGACACGGTTGAAGTTCGCATTGGCCGCGAACGCATCGAGCGCGGGACGGATCGCGTTGCGCAGCGTCGCACCGTAGCTGCCGACCGTCGACGGATCGTAGTACTGCACGTAGTAGCCGGCGCGCAGGAACAGGATCAGCTGCAGCGCACGGCCGGCGTTCGTGCCGTTGTAGCTCGCCGCCGCGCTTTGCAGCGCGGTCGCGATCGTCGTCATCTGCGCTTCGCGGAACGTGGAATACGCGGTGTTTCCGCTCAGGCCGAACAGGCTGTTCACGCATTCGGTGTCGGCCGCCTTGACCGCGTCGACGAGTGCGCTGCCGCTCAGCGCGGCGAACTGCGCGCTGTCGCAGGCGGCCTTCGCGCGAAACGGCGAGGACGGGCGCTCCGGCGCGAGCGCGTCGCTGTCAGGCAGGTCGTAGTCGGAGCGATGCAGCATGCGCAGCGATGAAGCCGGCGGGCGCAGCCGCGTCGGCTGATAGTTTTCGCGATGCTGATGCGGCGCGAGCGCCGCGGATTCGATCGATGCCGATTTGCCGGCGCGATCTGCGGTGGTGTGGCCCGCGGCGGCAGCCGCGGCGGACAGCGTCGCGGCGGCGAGGAGCCCGGCGACGGCGGCGAACGTTCGGTAACGCGTGAAGCTCGACATCTGATTTCCCTCCCGAGTGTTGGTTTTCCCCTGCGCACCGGCACGGCGAAAGCGGCCGGCGCGGCGGCGAATCTAGGAAGGGCTTGCGCCGTCGTATTGTCAGATTCGTCGCACCGTTCGAGCGGATGCGTATAGGCGGATTTCGACGCCGCCGGGGCGGCTAAAAGTCTTGAAATGGAAAAATAGAGTGCCTGCACTGCGGCGTGCAAGGCCGGAACGGCGGACCGGGGCACCGCGTCGCAGCGGCAGAGGCCGTCTGCGCGGGCCGTCACGGATCGCCGGTCTCATACCGAAATCGCCGCGTGCCGCGACGGTTACGGCATGACACGCAGCGGCGGCCGCGCGACAGTCGCGAGGCCGGTTCCATTGGACGCGATCGCGGTCTCCGGCACCGCCGCCATTTCGGACCTGGACGTCGCCATTTCGACCGGAGACGCCATGCACACCCTCGATTCCAAGGACCGGCTGCTGCTCGATCTGCTGTATCGCAACGCGCGCCTGCCGCTGAAGACGATCGCCGCGCGCGTGGGCCTGGCGCGCAGCTCCGTGCGCGAACGCGTCGCGCGGCTGGAGAGCAGCGGTGTCATTCGCGGTTATCGCGCCGAAGTCGCCTGGCCGCAGCCCAGCGGCGCGGTTCAGGTCTATTTCAACGTACGCCTGTCGCGCACACCGGCCGACGCGCTGATCCGGCGCCTGCGCGAACGCCGCGAGTTCGAACGCTGCTGCTCGATCGGCGGCGACGTCGACCTGCTGATCGCCGCGAGCGCCGATTCCATGCCCGCGCTCAACGAACTGCGCGACTGGCTCGCGATCCAGGCGGAAGTTGCGGCAGTGTCGACATCGGTGGTGTTGAACGAGGATTTCCGACGCTAGGCACGCGAGCGCGCCCAGCGTCGGGAATGGCCAACCGGGAGTCGTAGGAGCCAAGGCATGCACGCATGTTTCGTCGGCGTCGCGATGACGCCGCTCCGCAGTTGCCGGTAGTTCTCCTCCTCATCCGACCCTCTCGCCCAAGCAAGCCTGGGGGAGAGGCCAAGGGCCCGCTCCTCCGTCCCCATTCCCAATTCCCGATTCCCCAGGCAGCGCGCCCGCGCGCCGCCTGATAGCTTTTGTCGCAATTTTGCGATTGTGTTAGCGTGGCGCCGCAGCAGGGGAGGCGCTCGCGCACCCGCGCGCGCCGGTCGATTCGAACCGTTCCTAGGGGAAATTCAGATGACTTCGAGCAGTGCATTCGATGCGCGGCGTTCGGCTGCGCGTGTGAAACCGGTCGTTTGCGCCGCGTTGCCGCTCCTGCTGCTGTCCGCGGCGGCGCTGGCGCAGGCGGCCGAGCGTGTCGACGCGCCGCCGGTGCCGGCGGCGATCGCGCGTTCCGCGGAACTGCTGCGCAAGGGGGCGGCGGAAGCCGCACCCGGCCTGCAGGGCCGGCGTCTGCCGGCGGTCGCCCCGCACGAGGCGAAGCTCGCGCTCGATATCGACTACACCGAATCGACGATCTACAACCCGGCTACGGGTCGGAACGACCGCGTGAAGCTGCGCTCGTACCGGAGTCCGGGCACGAAGCCGAAGGTTCCGTTCGTCGCGCCGCTGATCGAGATACAGCCCGGCGAGACCGTGCGCATCGCGCTCGACAACCAGTTGCCTCCCGAACCCGACTGCGCCAAGAGCGTGAGCAACATCAACATCCCGCACTGCTTCAACAGCACGAACCTGCATTCGCACGGGCTTTGGGTCAGCCCGGCCGGCAACAGCGACAACGTGCTGATCGCGCTGCTGCCCGGCGTGAAGTTCGAGTACGAGTACAACATTCCGCCGGATCATCCTTCCGGCACGTTCTGGTACCACCCGCACATGCACGGCTCGACCGCGCTGCAGGTCGCGAGCGGCATGGCCGGGACGCTGATCGTGCGCGGCAACCGCCGGCCCACCGACGCGCACACCGGCGACATCGACACGCTGCTGATGGAGAACGGCCAGCGCGTGACCGAACGCGTCGTGCAGCTGCAGCAGGTGCAGTACGCCTGCCGCGACAAGGACGGCAACATCAAGAAGAAGACGGTGAAGAAGGACGGAAAGGACGTCGTCGTCGCCTGGGTCTGCGATGAGAACGATGTCGGCGAAGTCAGCAGGTACGACCAGTTCGGCCAGACGACCTGGTCGGAATCGGGCCGCTATACCAGCGTCAACGGCCAGGTGCTGCCGACCTTCGAAGGCGGCCGTGCCGGTGCGGTCGAGCGCTGGCGTGCCGTGCATGCGGGCGTGCGCAACAGCGTGAACCTGCAGTTCCGCAAGATGAAGTCCGCCGCCAAGGCGTTCGACCGGCTCGAGGTCGGCGAACAGCAGAGCTGGATCGACGCGAACTGCACGGGACCGCTGCTGCCGCAGTTCGAGATCGCGAGCGACGGACTGACCCACACCAGGGCGATCCGCAAGACCGCGAACATCCTGCAGCCCGGCTATCGCAGCGACGTGCTCGTCGTGTTTCCGGAGGAAGGCGAATACTGCGTCATCGATGGCGATGCCTCGGCTGACACGAGCGTGAGCTGGACGGCCGAGAGCCGCCAGCTTCTCGGCAAGGTCAGCGTGGGCAAGCACATCAACGGTGCCCGCTGGAACGTGACGA
>CAMLLF010000498.1 GCA_946480705.1 uncultured Lysobacteraceae bacterium
TTCCACAGTGCGACTCGGATCCGACGATCGCCTTGTGGCAATTCCTCGGACGCTGCGGTTCGCCTGCGACTCACCGCAACCTGCGCGCTCTCACTGGAAGCCGTTCGCGAAGATCAGGTCGGTCGCGCGTTCGAACGCGCCGATGTCGATGGTCGCGTCGGTTGCGCGCGTAGGCGCGGTGCCCGGAGCGACGATGCCGCGCACGGGCACGACGGCCGGCGGAAACAGCGGGCCCGGGAACGGAAACGACGCATTCGGAACCGGCGCATTCGTGCCGGCGTTGCGCAGCGGACTCGCCAGCGTCGGACGCAGGTCGAACGCGGCCGCATTCTCGAAGCCCGGCGTCGTGCCGGTCAGCGTGCCGCTCCACTCGCCCGCACCGGGCACGAACGTCGCCGTGCTCTCGATCCAGTTGTTGCTGCCGCGGATCTGCCGGCCGTCGGTCCAGACCAGCTCGCCGTCGACCGCGCGAATGATGCGCGGCACGCCGCCCGCCGTCACGTCGATCACGTTGTTGTGCATCTCCACGGCCTGCATTTCCTGGAAGATGCGGAACACCGTGGTGTCCTGGCCCGAGCTCAGCAGGATCGTGTTGTTGACGAAGCGCGCGCGGCCCTTGCTGACGCCGCTGCCGTCGCCGCCGATGCGGATGACCGCGCCGAACGCCGGGTTCGTGTGGACGATCACATTGCCGACGACGTCCTGGTCTTCGCGCACGAGATCGCGCGTCCAGCCGTCCTGCTGCGTGTCCTCGTCGGGTCCGATCAGTTCGAGTTCGTGATACGTCGCGCCTTCGAACCAGTTGTAGAAGATCTCCGCGCGCTGGTGGCGGCACTTCAGCAGATTGCCGCCGTTGCCGCTGTGCACATAGTTATAGCGCATGCGGAACACCGCATCCGGCCAGGCGACCTCGTCGCTCTGGATATAGAGCGGATGCAGGTTCGTGCCGGAACCCGCGTCGTAGATCTCGGAATACTCGAGCGTGAACGAACCGGAGAACTGGTCCGTACCGAGAATACCGTGGGCGGCGCAGTCGTGGATCACGCTGTCGCGCACCGTGACTTCGTGCGCGCCCTGCAGGATGCAGCGCCCCGTGCCGCCGCTGACCTCGAAGCCTTCGAACACGACGTAGTTGGACTGACGGAACTCGACCGTGTTGCCCGCACCGGAAATGTGCGGCCGCTGGCCGCCGACGCGAAGCCCGCGGATCGTGACCGGGTTGCCCGGGCTGCCGCCGTCGGCGGCCGGCATGATGACGCCGCCGGCATAGGTCACGCCGCCGTCGACTTCGACGAGATCGCCGCCTTCGAGATTGATCGCGGCGAACAGCTGGTTGAGCGAAGCAAAGGGACGGGAGGGCCCGACCTGATAGGTAGCGGCGCCGGCCGGTCCGGCCAGCAACAGCATCGACAGCAGATAGCGGCGCATGCAACGACTCCGGTAGCGATTCGGCGAGGGGGCGCAGCCTGCACGCGCAGCGCGCCCCGAACCGTGAAACCCGTGGCGAAGCACGAAGCGAACAGCGTCAATGGCCGAATGCGCCGGACCGCCGGCGCGTGGCGCTTTCCGCACCGGGCGGGCGCCGGAACCATGCACTAAGCTGGCGCGATGACCGATGACGGAACGCGCCGATGAAACTGTCCGAATTGATCCGCTCTGCCGTGCGCGACGGCGAACGCCTGCAGGTCGACGTCGGCGACGACTGGCTGCAGGGCCGCAGCGTGTTCGGCGGCCTGCAGGCGGCGGTCGCGGTCGCAGCAATGCGCTCGCTCGCGCCCGAGCTGCCGCTGCGCACGCTGCAGATGACCTTCATCGCGCCGGTGCCCGCCGGCACCGTCCGCGCGACCGCTACGCTGTTGCGCAGCGGCAAGAACACGCAGCACGTCCAGGCACGCCTCGAAGATGCGAACGGCGAGCTGCTCGCGCTCGTGATCGGCGTGTTCGGCAGCGCGCGCGCCTCGCGCGTCGCGCGCGTACCGGCCATCGACACGCCCGGCGACCACCACGCCGGATCGCCGCTGCGCTTCCTGCCCGGCGTGACGCCGAGCTTCATGCAGCACTTCGACGTGATCCTGCGCAACGGCGCGCTGCCGTTCACGAACACGCCGGTGCAGGCGAACCGTTTCGAACTGTCGATGAAGGACGAAGGCGCCACGAGCGAATGGCATCTGCTCGCGATCGCCGACTTCGTACCGCCGGTCGCGCTGTCGTGGATGGACGGCGTCGTGCCCGGAAGCTCGCTGACCTGGATGCTCGAATTCCTCGTCGACGACTACGCCTCCCAGCCGCTGGCCGGCTGGCGCGTCGACGCGGAGATGATCGCCGCCGCCGACGGCTACACGAGCCAGTCGAACTGGATCGTCGGCCCCGACGGCCGCGCCGTCGCGCTGAGCCGGCAGACGATGGTCGTGTTTGCGTAGGCGGGAATTGGGAGCCGTAGGCGGCGCTGAGCCCTGGGCAAATCGCAACATCGCGGTGATTCGGCTGCGAACCCGTGCCGGAGGAAGCGCGGAGTCGCCGACCGTTCTTCGCGGCGAAGAGCCTTCGATGCTGCGGTTCGTCTCCGGCTCGGCGCAACCTGCGTCGCCTCACTCCGGCGCGACGACCTCGTAGCCGCGTTTGCGCAAGGTCGCGACCATGCCGTCGTCGTCGAGGATCTGCCCGATCGGCAGCACCGCGAACGACACTGCGTTGTCGCGCAGCGTGTTCTCCGCGGCGCCGAGCCAGGCCGCTGCGACGCGTTCGCGCATGTCGCCCATGCCGTGTTCCTGCACCGTGCTGTTCTTCAGCATCGCATCGCGGCAGGCCTGGTTCTGATCGACGAACGGCAGCGCGCGCAGCGCTTCGATATCGCCGACGGCCCAGGCATTCGCGCGCAGCTGCATCGCCGGCAGGTCGGTCTCCAGGCGTTCGACGGTCTTGCGCAGGCAGTCGATGTCGTCGACGCTCGACCGCGAGAACTCGCGCAGCGCGGCGCGCGGTTCGGCCAGCTTCACCTTGACCGTGGGCCGCTCGACCGCGATGTCGTGCTTCTTCGCGAGCTTCTCGACGACCTCGCCGACGCGACTGTTCAGACGCAGCCCGGCGTCTTCGGTGGCTTCCTCGTAGAGTTCCTGCGCCGCGAAAATCGGCCGGCGCTTCTCGACCGAATCGCCGCGACCGATGTACTTGCGCTTGAGCGGCTCCCAGCGCGCGTAGAGGTCGGCCGGCAGCACCTCGGCAAGCGTCTGCTTGTCGGGATTGTTGCGCGCCTTGAGGAGGCTCGGCAGCAGGAACAGGCCGGTCAGCGCGCCGCCGTCCACGTCGATGTCGGCGCGCGGCGCGAGCAGCACGCGCTGCGCGCTCGCGATCGCCCGCTCGACGTCGCGCGGCGTCCATTCCATGCGCTTGGGCAACGGCGACAAGGTGCCGAGCACCCAGAGCACATGATCGTGCTTGCTGATCTTCCAGAGCCCGGGCCCGGGCTGCGCACCGCTGACGACGACGGTTTCGAGTACGGCCGTCGGCACGGGCGGCACCTGTTCGGCATGGACGACGAGGGTGGACGCGGACAACAGACAGCCGAGCAGCGCCTTGCGCATGAATCGCCTCAGTGCAGGATGGGGAATGCCGGCCCGGCCGGGCCGGCGACGCACAGTAGACGAATCCGCATGAACGCCGCTCGTCCGCGCGGCCAGAAATGTCCACGCGCGAGTCCGGCATCGTCGGCGCGGTTCCGAAGCCCCCGCGAAAACCGCGGAACCGGCCGCTCGGATTGCCGTTCGCCCCGGTGTCCGACGCGGACCTCGCGACCGCGCCGCCACGCGCGGCTTCAGCTCACGTGCGCCGCGAGAGTCGCGAGATCGCCGTCCCAGATGCCGAAATAACTGCGCCCGCGCCGCTCGACCGGATGATCCGGCCCGCGCGGCAGCATCTTCAGCGCGCGCTTGCCTTCGAGCC
>CAMLLF010000499.1 GCA_946480705.1 uncultured Lysobacteraceae bacterium
GCAGCGGTTCTGATCGCCGCCGTGCTCGGTCACCGCCTGCTTCATGCGCTGGATCAGATCGGATGCGGCGCCGGCCGCATCGGCCTGGCTAAGGAAGGCCTGGTTGCTCTGTTCGAAATTGCGCACGTCGGTGAGGCGTTTCTCGATCTCGGCGCGCTGCTTGCTCGTTTCCTGGAAACGCTGCTGCTGTTCGCGCAGGTCGCCCATCTGGCCGGCGATCTCCAGATGCGGGGCGACGAACCACCAGTGCACGCCGAGCAGATAGCCCAGCAGCAGCACGATCAGCGTCAGCACGACCGCCATGAGACGGCCGTTATTCTTTTGCGGCAGCAGGCGCATTCGCGCTTCCCTCCTTGGCCTCGGCCGCAGCCGCGTCTTTGCCCGCCGCCGGCTCGGCCGGCGCATCCTTGGCGTCGCCGCCGTCCTTCGCAGCCTTTCCGGGCTTCGCCGGCTCGGCTTCGCGCGGCTTGAGCTGCGCCACGAGGTTGAAGCGGTCTTTCTTGACGCGCGGATCGGGCTGCACGACGCCCTGGAACGCGGGTTCGCCGAGCACCTTGGATTTCTGCAGTTCGGCGATGAGGCCTTCGGAACGATCGCTGAGACCCTGCAGCTCGACGCGGCCGTCCTCGGTCACGTTGAGGCGTTCGAGGTACGTGCTGTCGGGCAGGCGCTCGGTCAGGTCCTTGAGCAGCTCGATCGCCGGCACGACGGTGCGTTTTTTCTGGGTCAGGAAATTCGCCGACTCGATCGTCTCTTCGAGCGTCTTGCGCAGTCCGGCGACCTGCTTGGCCTCCTGCTGCGCCTTCTCGACCTCGGCGGTCATGTTCTCGAGCGCTGCCTGGCGATTGGTGACGGTACGCGCCATCACGCCGAGTGCGAGGATCACGACGAGCGCAGCAAGACCGAGATTGAGCCAGAGCCGCTGATTGCTGCGCCGCGCCCGCCGGTCCGGCGGCAGCAGGTTCACGCCCATGCGCGTGCCGCTCGCACCGTCGATCCAGCAGTCGACGCCGTCGAGCGGGATGCCGAGCTGCGCGACCGGAGAAATCTCTTCGTCGAAGGCCGCACGCGGCATCACGACGAGATCGACCTGAAGCTGCCGCCCTGCTGCATCGCGGCCGCGTACGACGTAGTCGAAATACACCTGGTCGGCCTTGAACGGCGTCTGCCGGTCCATTTCGAAACCGAGCACCTGGCGCAGGTTGTCTTCGGCGGCGGCCGGCAGATTCAGCGAGCGCCGCAGTACGCGCGTCGTCGGCACGCAGAAGAACTGGCGCAGCTGAGGTTCGTCGATGCGCGCGCGCAGGCGCTGGAAATCGCCGCGCTGGACGTCGACGTCCTGGGTCAGGTCGATCTGGCCGAAATCGGTCGCGCCGCGCGCGGTCTCGCGGCGCAGCACCAGCTGACTGTCGGCCACATGGAGCAGCAGCGACTCGCGGCCCTCGGCCAGGGCCGCGCGCCAGGTCGCGGGCAGGAACGACAGCAGTTCGCCGCCCCACCACGCGAAGAAGCGCGGCAGCGGTGTCTTGGCATAGCGCGCCCGCAAGCGGACGAGCTGAGGTTCGAGCACGTCTTGGATGGCCATTACTGATCTTCGCCGTCGCGCCAGCGCAGGACCACGAACGGCCTGCCGCCCACGCCTTGTCCGCCCAGCCGCAAGGTGGCGTCCAGCCGAGTGCTGGCACCGTTCGGGAGCGTGGCGCGGGACTCGATACTATACGTGAGCCCCCCACCCTCCGCCATGACAGGGGTTCCATCCGGCATCGTGATGTTGTACGGCATACCAGGCGGCACCGCCTGGCGCTGGGTCAGCAGCATTTGCGCTTGTTCCTCGGTCATCCCCGGCATCGCGCGCAGCACTTCGAGCGGCGCATAGGCGGGACTGGGTTGATTGCGGCCGGAATAGAGCGTGATGGCCTTTTCGATCAGGTGGTAGGTGTCGTAATCCATCCCCAGCACCTGCTGGATCTCCGACACCGTTTCAAACGGCGCGTTCCGCGGCGAGTATTTCAGGTCGGCGGATTTGTATTCGGATTCCTCGGCACCGTGCACGCCGGCGAGATCGTCGGGGTCGCGCCAGTCGACGATCGCGTCGGCGAGTTCCTCGGCGCGCAGTTCCTCGATGCCGCTGGCCTGGAACAGCGCCTTGAGCATGACCGCATCGGCGACGTTGATGTCGACCTTGCCGCTGTCGTCGGTCATGCGCAGTTCGATCTTCGAACCGTCGAACTCGAACTCGTACGGCCGGCCGTCGGCGACCCAGCGCGTCAGCGGGTCGGGATTGCGCAGTTCGAACACGGCGCGATGGATGCCGGCTTCGGCGACGTAGCGCGCCGCGGTCGCGTCGAACAGATGCCGCGCCTGCAGATTTTCGGTGCGCGCGATGACGGCGAAGCTGCCGAGCAGGATGCTCATGAGCGCGATGACCCAGAGCACGATGATGAACGCGACGCCGCGCTGCTTCGACGGCGCGTTCATTCTTTCTCCGTGGCGCCGCCGGCCGACGGCGGTTGCGGCACCGTGCCGGGCTGCGGCATGCGCTGCTGGAACAGGCGTACGCCGCCGCTGGTGTCGAGGATCAGCGGGATCTCCATGGTCGGCCAGACCAGGCCCGACTCCGGCGTCATCTCCAGGTCGATGCGCATCATGACCGGCAGCATCGACGGGTTTTCCCATTCGTCTTCCCAGTCTTCGAGTTCGTTCTGGTCGTCGAACTTGCGGTATTCGAAACGGCCGCGGCGGATTCCGTCGAGCAGCAGCACCGGCGTGCCGTCGTCGGGCTTGAGCTTGTCGAGATCGAAGCCGTTGAGCATGTTGTGGGTGAACACGAGCTGCAGCCCGTTGCGGCCGCGCGCGAGTTCGAGCGTCTGCACGTAGGGACCGCCGCGGCTCAGGTGTCCGGGCATCGGCGCGACGAAACGCACGAAATCGTTTTCGCCCTGGAATACGAAGTTCGCGCCGCTGCCGTGTTCCTGGCCGAACGCGAGCGGCAGGCTGCGACTGATTTCGCGCCGGATGAACTCCTGCGCGACGCGCAGCCGGTTCGTGCGCTCGATGTTCTGCTCGCCCGCGTGCATGGCGCGGGTCGCGGCGCGGATGCCGCTCATCGCGCCGGCGAGAAGGATCGCGAGCAGCGTGATCGCGAGCAGCACTTCGAGCAGGCTGAAGCCGGCGGCGCGGCGCGGAAGGCGCGTCATTTGCTGCCCCGGTTCGGTGGATTCTGCGGCAGCGTGCCGTCGGGACGCTCGCCGCCGACGATGCCGGCTTCGGCGTTCGCCGATCGCAGCGAAACGAAGTGCGCACTGCGCGGACTGCGCCGGTCGCCCCAGAGCACTTCGAGATCGACACGGAACATGTCGATGCTCTGGAAGCCGTCGGGCTTCGGCGCCGCGTTCGCGTCCGGCGGCGGCTCGTATTTCTGGATGTCGAGTTCCCAGCGGAACCGGTCGTCGAAGCGGCCGCTCCTGCGTCCCGGCTCGAGCTTTTCGCCGATGCCGACGATGTCGAGCCGCGACTGCGCCCAGAGCGCCGCCTGCGTGTAGTCGGCCGCGAGCCGCGTATTGCGGATCGACGCCGAGAGAATGCCCATGAGCACGCCGAAGCCGAGCGCGAACACGACGAATGCCGCGACGAGCTCGATAAGACTGAAGCCGCGCTGGCGCGCGGGCGCGCGCAGGGCGCGACGGCGGACGACTTCGCGGCTCATCGCTCTTTCAGCTCCTCGAGATCGACTTCGCCGGTCAGCCAGCCGACGTTGACGCGCCACTCGCGCGTGCCGGCGATGATCGACACGTGCCCGCCGGTGGAACTGCCGTCCGGATAGAAGCGGATGCGGCCGGCCTTTTCGTGGATCAGTTCGTTCTGCGCGGTCAGCAGCTTCACTTCGATCTTGTCGGGAAACTTCACCGCGGACTTGCCCGGCACGGTG
>CAMLLF010000500.1 GCA_946480705.1 uncultured Lysobacteraceae bacterium
CGCCGCCGAGAACGAGAACGCGTTTCGGATTCGCCCCGAAAGCGGCAAACGCCGGATGGACTAAGGCTTCGTGATAGCGGTATTCGTCGCGCGTGGAGAACTGCAGCTCGCCGTTGAGGTACAGGCGCAGGTCGTCGCGCCAGCGCGTCAGCACGATGCGCTGGTACGGCGAGGTCTGCGCGTGAATGATGTCGTCGCCGTAGAGCCGGCGTTCCGACCAGCCCGTCAGCGACGGCGATGCGGCGACGGCGGCGACGAGCACGGCGAGCACGAACAGCGCGCGCAGCAGAACCCCGCGGCGCCGCGGCAGCGCGTCGCGGAACGCATGCAGGGTGTACAGCGCGACCGCCGCATTGAGCAGGCCGAACAGCAGCGCCGTGCGCGCCATGCCGAGCCACGGGGCCAGCACGAGCGGAAACAGCAGGGATACGAGCAGCGCGCCGAGGTAGTCGAACGTGAGCACGCGGCTCAGCATGTCGCCGAGCGCGAGCCGGGTTTCGGCCTTGCGCGCATCGAGCAGGCGCATGACCAGCGGAATCTCGCTGCCGACGAAGACGCCGATGGCGAATACGAGCGCATAGAGCAGGGTACGGAACGGCAGTCCCTGCGCGCCGAACAGTACGAACAGCAGCGTCGCCGACAGTCCGCCGACGAGCGCGATCATGAGTTCGACTTCGATGAAGACGCGCAGCAGGTCGGCGTCGCGGACATAGCGCGAAAGATGCGAGCCCACGCCCATGGCGAACAGATAGCAGCCGATCACGGTCGAGAACTGCAGCACCGAATCGCCGAGCAGGTAGCTCGCGAGCGCCGCCGAGACGAGCTCGTACGCGAGGCCGCTCGAAGCGACGACGAAAACCGAAAACACGAGGACGTGGTCGGGGCGCGGCGATTTCGGCATGGAGCATAGCGGCAGTGGCAGGCACGCGAGCGTAGCGCGAAGCGCGACCGGGCGGTCGGGTCGATCCACGTTCGCGGTTCGCGCCGGTGCCGCCGTGCGGCCCGCCGGCGCGCGGTGGATCCCGCGCAAACCGTACTCGATCGTCCGCCGCCCAGGACCGCGAACGGAACGGGCAGCACGTCAACAAAACGCGGCGGACGAGAAAACTTCCAGAAATTGCTGAGGCAAACCGGATGGCGGATGGCCTATGACCACGCGCGCCGGATCGCACCGTGCGCCGGGCGGGATGCCCGGCGCGTGCGACGCCGGACTGCGGATCCAGGCGCATCGGCGATGCGCAAGGCCATTCCATCCAAGGAACTCACGATGAACAAAAACATGAAGCCGTGCGCTGCTGCGATCACGGCCGTCCTGCTCTGGGGCTCGCTGCCGGCGTCGGCAGCCACGCTGACCGTCACCGGCAGCGGCGAACCGCCGGATCTCGCGTCGGCCAGCTGTCCGGTCGCCAACGGGATCGCGGGCTGCGGCACCTTCCGCGATGCGATGAACCTCGCGGCGTCCAACGGCGACGCGAACAACACGATCGTGTTTTCAGCGGCGCTCGACGGCGCGACGATACGGCTGTCGCAGTACACGAACTGCACGAGCGCGACGACGACTACGCCGACGAGCACCTGCCTGCCGCGGCCGCAGGAATGGGCGCAGAGCACGTTCAACGGCCAGAGCCAGGTCACGCAGTTCGGGCCGTCGGCGTTCTACGTGCCGAAGGGAATCCCGACGGTAAAGACGCTGACCATCGACGCGACCGCGAACGGGCTGACGCAGGGCGTGACGATCGAGCGCCTGACGTCGGCACCGCCGTTCCGGCTGTTCAACGTCGGCGTCGGCGCGACGCTGAATCTCAAGGGGCTGCGTCTGCGCAACGGGAAAGTGACGGGTGGACTCGGGCGCGGCGCGGGCGGCGCGCTCGGCGCGGGCGGCGCGATCTTCAGCCAGGGCACCGTGAATCTCGACCGCTGCGTGCTCGACAACAACAGCGTGGCCGGCGGACACAGCCAGTATTCGACGTTCAGCTTCGGCGGCGGTGGCGTCGGGGGCAACAGCGTGGCGGACGCCGGCGGCGGTCCCAACGGCGGCGCAGCGGGCACGGTCGCTTCGAACGGTCAGGGCGGGCCCGGAGCGGCCGGCGGTTTCGGCGGCGGCGGCGGTGCCGGAGCCGTCCCCATCGCCACGAGCATGTGCGTACGTAGCCCGGCGGCTTTGCCGGCGGTGCCGGGAGTTCCGGCACGTACGGCGGCGGGGGCGGCGGCCTCGGCGGCGCGATCTTCAACGACGCCGGCACGTTGCGGCTGACCAACGTCACGTTCACCCAGAACACGGCCAAGGGCGGCAACGGTACGCACGACGGCGTTCGCGGCAGCGGCTACGGCGGCGCGGTGTTCAACTACAACGGCACGCTGTCGGTAAACTTCTGCACATTTACCGGCAACACGGTCCAGATCGGCGACTGCAATACCGGCAGCTGCGTCAGCGGGACGCCGGCCCGGAACGCCGGCGCGATCTACAGCCTCGGCGATTCCCTGGCGGGCTGCTCGGCCGGCGGTAATACCTGTACGACCAGCGGCGCGACGCTGACGTTCGATCGCAGCGTGGCCGTCAACAGCGGGGACGGGACGGCGGCCGTCGACGACATTGTTGCCGGCAGCATCAACGGCGGCACGACGGCCGCTACAGGCAGCAACAACATCATTGCCCGCGTCTCGGGCGGTGCGCTCGCGGCTTCCGGCAGCCAGACGCTGCAAAGCCTGGGCCCGCTGGCGCTGGCCAACGTCGCCGGCTATCGCGCAGTCATGCTGCCAGCGGCCGGCAGCAGCGCCATCGATGCGACCGCGTGCGCGGCCGGCGTCGCCGTCGACCAGCGCGGCCTGGCGCGGCCGCAAGGGAGTTCATGCGATATCGGCGCGGTCGAGCGCGAGAACAACCGGATCTTCTGCCATGGCTTCCAGGGCGGCGGATGCGCCGCGTTGCGCGGCGATCCGGGCGAATTCGAGTTCGATTTCCCCGGGTGAGCGAAAACCGCGCCCCTGGCGAGCGTGCGCTCGTCAGGGGCGCTTGGTCGTGTTCAGCAGGACCGGATTGCTGCCGAGCAGCCAGAGATCGGAAGCGCCGCGCATGCCGCTCGTCGCCAGCAGTTGCTGATGGCGCTCGCGCGTGCACAGCGCATCGAGCTGCGCGGGAGCGAGCAGGCTGTGCACGCGCAGCTCGGCGAGGACGTCGCCGAGCGCGACGGCGTCGGCATGGAGACGCGCCGCCTCGGCGGCCGCGGCCGCCGCGTCGGTGCGCGAGGTCAGCGCGACGCGCGCGGTGCGGATACGGCGCATGTCGTACCAGTAGTCCCGCGGGACTATCGCTTCGGCGCGCTCGAGTTCCTTCGCGGCGCGCTCGGTTTCCGACTGCGCGAGCGCGATTTCCGCACGCGTGATGCGCATGTCGGCTTCGAACGACGTATAGCCGGCTTCGGTCACGCCGGGCAGCGCGCCGTCGACCATGCGTGCGGCGACGGCGGCGTCGCCGTAGCGGGCGACGAGCGGCGCGACTTCCTGGATGTTCGCCCAGCGGAAGATCTGGTTCCGTTCCTGTCCGAGTTCGGCGAGCATGGGTTCGACGAGCCGTCGCGCCAAGCCCGGATCGCCGCTGTAGATTGCGAGCTCCGCGTCGGTGATGTCGGCGAGCCGACGGTTCAGCGGCATGCCCGACGCACGGCAGTCCGCACCGGCATTGCGCGCCAGCGCCGTCTCGCCGCGCGCCATGTGGACGCCGGCGCGCAGGCAGCCGAGCGTCGAGGTGACCTGGGCCAGATTGCCGGTCGCGGTCGCGCCGTGGCGGGCAACGGTTTCCTCGAGGATCGCGAGCGACGCCGCGAAATCGCCACGCCAGTAGGCCATGCGTGCGGCATGCTGCCCCGCGAGTACGGCGACGCGCCCCTGCAGCGGTTGCGCGCGCAGCGACGCCAGGCGCTGGTCGATC
>CAMLLF010000501.1 GCA_946480705.1 uncultured Lysobacteraceae bacterium
GACGCGCAGCAGCGCGCAGCCAAGCTCGCGGCAATCACGCGCGGCATGGACACCGACGAGATCCGCCACCTGATCAATCCCGATCACCCGCTGCCGGAAACCGACGCCGGCGATCCGTATGCGGAAGTCATCGAACTCGTGCACCGGCGCAAGCGCGAGATCATCGAGAAGGAATGCGCCGGTCTCATCGAGTTCATCGACGCGCGTCACGGTCTCGAAGCGGTCGGCGGCAACGAGGGCATCAAGCGGGAACTGATGCAGATCGCCGCGGCGATCAAGAGCGGCGACCGGCATCGCGTGCCGATGGGCCTGCTGTTCGTCGGTCCCATGGGAACCGGCAAGACGTTCATTGCGAAAGCATTCGTGAAGGCCTCGGGCCTGAGCGCGGTCATCTTGAAGAACTTCCGCTCCAAATGGGTCGGCTCGACCGAGGCGAACCTCGAGAAGGTGCTCGGCATGGTCAAGGCGCTCGGGCCGATCATCCTGATCATCGACGAGGGCGACCGCAGCTTCGGCGGCCAGTCCGAAGACACCGACGGCGGCACGTCCTCGCGCGTGATCGCGCGGCTCAAGGAATTCATGAGCGAGCCGGACAACCGCGGCCAGGTGCTCTTCATCCTGATGACGAACCGGCCCGACAAGCTCGACATCGACATCAAGCGTGCCGGCCGCATCGACCGCAAGATTCCGTTCTTCTATCCCGATACGCCCGAAGACGTCGAAGCCGTGCTGCGTGCGATCTTCGCGCGCTACAAGCTCGGCGACGCGATCGACTGGGCCGCGGCGCGCGAAGCGACGAGCGCCAAACTCGTCGGCTATTCCAACGCCGATCTCGAAGCGGTCTGCCTGCTCGCGCTGAACATGGCCGGCGAGGGCAGCACGATCGACCAGGCCTGTTTCGAGCGCGCGATCGCCGACTACGTGCCGGCGCGCGACGCCGGCATGCTCGAGTACATGGAAATGCTGGCCGTTTTCGAAGCCTCGCGCCGCAGCATGCTGCCGCAGCGCTATCGCGACATGACGCAGGAGGATTTCAACACGCGGCTGCGCGAGCTCAAGCGCGAGCTGCGGATCTGAAATAGAAGCCCTCTCCCCCGAGTTCACTCGGGGGAGAGGGTAGGGTGAGGGGGCGCAAACGCCTGCCAACCCGACACTGGGTCGAAGCGCACCGTGTGCGTCCCGACCCGGCCGACAATCCAAGCGTGCGGCGAGGGGAAACTTCTCCCCTCACCCCGGCCCTCTCCCCCAAGCAGGCTTGGAGGAGAGGGAGCAAAGCCTCTTCTTTATCGGAGCCGATCATGACCGCTACACCGACGACCACGCTCGAACTTCATCACCTGCAGGCGATCGTGCGCGCGATGCACGACATCGCGCTGACCGACGGCGTCCACGACGCCGAGCGCGTGATGCTGCGCGGGTTCTACGAGTCCTGCCAGCGCGATGCGGCGGCGCTCGCCTCGTTCGACGACCTCATCGCGATGCCGTTCGATCTCGCCGCGATCGTTGACGACTTCAAGCAGACGGCGCAGAAGATCGCGCTGCTGCATTCCTGCCTGCTGCTCGCGCATGCCGACGGCAGCTACTCGGCGACCGAACGCGCCAAGGTCCAATCCTTCGCCGATGCGCTCGGCGTGTCTGCCGGCGAACTCGGACAGATCGAGGAAGGCGTCGCCGATTACCTGCTGCAGCAGATTTCGCGCATCAGCAACACCGACGCGCTGCAGGAAGTGTCGAAGGAACTGAATCGCTGATGCGTGCCGCTCACGCGGCGCTAACTGCGGTTGCGCCGTAATCCCAGACCCACAGACCAGGAGACGTCCATGAAGAAGACCGGATCGGCGGAGTGGAAAGGCAGCATCAAGGAAGGCGGCGGAACGATCTCGACCGAGACCGGCGTGCTGCGCGATGCGCCCTACGGCTTCAAGTCGCGGTTCGAGGACGGTCCCGGCACGAATCCCGAGGAACTCATCGGCGCCGCGCACGCAGGCTGCTTCTCGATGGCGCTGTCGAACATTCTCGGCCAGGCCGGCCTGACCGCCGACTACATCCGCACGCGCGCCGAGGTCAGCCTGATCAAGACCGACGCCGGCTTCACGATCAACGCCGTGCATCTGGTCGTCAACGCGAAAGTGCCCGGCGCCGATGCGACGACGTTCGCCGAACTCGCCGGCAAGGCGAAGGCCGGCTGCCCCGTGTCGCGCGTGCTCAATGCCGAGATCTCGATGGACGCGACGCTGGACGAGTGATTCCGATCTCCCTCTCCCCCAAGCTCGCCTGGGGGAGAGGGCTTTGCACCGGCTGCATCTCCGCTTACCGAGCGACGATCTCGCCTTCGTCGTAAGCCAGCTGCTGCTGCGGCAGGTCGACGTAGAACAGCGCACCGGCTTCGTCGCGCGGCATCACGCCGACCTTCAGCGACGGTACGTAGACGCGGCGGCCGTCGAGCTTGACCGGGCGCAGCACGACGGCCATGCGCAGGTTGACGACCGAACCGTCGCCGGCGCGGATTACTTCGGCCAGCACTTCGCGCTTGAGTTCCTCGGCGCTCTTGAGCTTGAAGCTCGTCAGCTGCGGATGCAGCAGTACCGACGGCCAGCGCAGGCTCATGCTGACGACGTCGCCGGCTCCGCGCGAGGCGATCTTCGCGTCGCTGCCTTCGACCTGCAGACCGTCGATGTTGCGCAGGGCG
The DNA here is from genome assembly GCA_946480705.1 of uncultured Lysobacteraceae bacterium. The sequence continues at coordinate 2,690 of CAMLLF010000501.1, forward strand.
TAGGTGAACACCGAGTCCGCCGCGAGCATCGCGCTGTCGTCGCCCATGTCGGCCGACTGCGTGCGCAGCGACATGATGCCGGTGTTGGCGAACAGCACCTGTTCGCGATCGATGCCGGCCTGCGAGAGCAGGTCGAGATGACGCGCTTCGAGTTCGCGCTGCGTGCGCTGGGCGAGCGCGAAGTCCATCGGCGGCTGGCCCTCGAGATTGCGTGCGTAGTGCACGCGGCTCGATCCCTGACTGATGCCGTAGGTCGCCGTCTTGGTCGAGACGAAATCGGAACCGCCCGTCGTGGAGTGGGGCAGGCCGAGGATGTCTTCGATGCCGCCGATCTGGCGCAGGCGCGGCGGGTCGTGGCCGTTCGGATACTTCGCGCGGACCGTCGCGAGGCGGCGGCCGAGCATCTCGCCGTCGAAGCGCGGCATCGCGAACTCGACGAGGCGCGCGTAGTCCTCGGAATACAGTTCGGCGGCTTCGGCCGGCGAACCCAGGTCGTTGACGTCGGCGGCGCTGCTGGCCGCGAGCGGCGCGAGCAGCATCAGGCCGAACAGGCCGAGAAAACCGGCGCGGGTGCGAAACGTGGATTTTTTCATGATCGTGAGTCCGTTCAGTTGGGGAGCGCGCCGCCGCCCGTGGAGGGATCGCAGCCGCTGATGTAGCGCGACGTGGTCCAGTTCGGACTCGTGTCGGCCCACTTGCTCGCGTAGCGTTCGTTGAGCACGTCGGAGGAACGCGCCGCGGTGTTGCCGAAGCCCATCGAGACCGGACAGATCGTCTTGTAGCTGTTGTACCAGTGGTCGACGTGATGCATGTTGTCGACCCAGGCCTTGCCGACGCCCTTGGACGAGGTGCCGTCGGCGGCGAGGTCTTCATACTCGTCGACGTACTGCGAGCCGATGTACATCAGGCCGTGGAAGCCCGAGATCACGTGCACGCCGCCCTTGGCCGGGCCGAACCACGACAGGCGCTTGTCCCACTGCACGCTCTGGCAGGATGACATGTGGAAAAAGCGCAGACGTCCGCCGGATGCCTTGCCGATCTTCATCTGGTTGACGTTGAGTTTGCACTCGCCCTGATCCTTGGTGTGCATGCTGCCTTGCCAGCCGACGCTGTCGAGGCTGCCGTGCGTGCAGATCAGCCCCGCGTCCTGCGCGTCGAGGCGGCTGTTGTCCGTGCCCCAGGCCGAAATCGACGGATCGACGTACTTGTTGACGCGGACCAGCGAGAAGTTCTGCCA
>CAMLLF010000502.1 GCA_946480705.1 uncultured Lysobacteraceae bacterium
CTTCAGGGCGTTGCCGATGAGGTTCTGCAGCAGCTGCGTGAACTGCGCCGGATCGACATGGACGATCGGCAGCTCGCCGAAGCGGATGTCGGCCCTCGTCTCCTCGATGCGCGCGGCAAGATTGCGCAGCGCCGCCTGGAGGCAGTCGACCGCGGCGACGTTGCGCTGCTTTTCGCCGCGCGACCCGATGCGCGAGTACGCGAGCAGGTCGTCGATCAGCCGCTGCATGCGCAGCGCGCCGTCGACGGCGAAGCCGATGAAATCGTCCGCATCGGCGTCGAGCCTGCCCTTGTAGCGCCGCGAAAGCAGCTGCACGTAGCTCGCCACCATGCGCAGCGGCTCCTGCAGGTCGTGCGAGGCCACGTAGGCGAACTGCTCCAGGTCGCCGTTGGAGCGTTCGAGTTCCTTGCGCTGGCTCAGCAGCGCCTCCTCGATTTCGCGCCGGCGCGTGATGTCGCGCAGGATCGCCGTGAAATGGTGCTCGCCGTCGGAGCGCCAGTGGCCGATCGAGATCTCCAGCGGAAACTCGCTGCCGTCGCGATGCAGGCCGGCGACTTCGACGGCGCGGCCGATCACGCGCGGTTCGCCGCCGGCCAGAAAGCGCGCGAGGCCGTTCAGATGCGCGTCGCGATAGCGCTCGGGCATCAGGACCGTCAGCGGCTGCCTCAGCAGTTCGTCCGAGGTGTAGCCGAAGCAGCCTTCGACCGCGCGATTCACGTAGCGGATGTTGCCGTCGGCGTCGGCGGCGATGATCGCGTCGCTCGCCGTGTCGGTGAGCGCCTGGAACGCCTGGCGGCTTCGCTCCAGCTCGCGCGTGCGCCGCGCCGCGAGGCGTTCGGCGCGCGTGCGCAGATCGGCCAGCAGCCAGGTGATCGCGAACAGCAGCAGGCTGCAGAACAACCCCACGAGCAGGATCGACAGCGGCACGAGCGAGGCATTCGCCGCCATGAACGCCGGTGTCGCGCTCCCCGAAAGCAGCCAGTTGCGTCCGCCGAGCGCGATCGTGCGTTCGTGGCGCAGCGGCAAGGCCGCGCCGTTGCCGCCGGTGTAGAACGGCGGCGCTTCGCCGGTACCGTCGCCGTCGTGCAGACGGATCTGCAGATCGCGGCGTGCTTCGGCCACGATCGGCTGCATCCACTCGCCCACGCGAAATTCGAAATAGGCCACGCCGACCATGCCGCCGTCGGGATCGTCGTCGCGGCGTCCCGGATGCAAGGGCACGTAGAGCGCGAACCCCGGCACCGACGAGCCGTCGATGCGACCGCCGACCGAGAGGGTTCCGCTGAGCGCGACGTCGTCGAGCGCGATCGCGCGCTCGAGCGCCGCGCGCCGCGCCGGGTCGCTGCCGAGATCGAATCCGACGAGTTTGAGATTCGCGCCCTGCCCCGGCTCGAGAAACGACACCGGATACAGCGCCTCGCGATCGCTCTCGGGCCAGATGCGAAAGCCCGGACGCAGACGCGCCGCCAGCGAGCCTTCGAAATCGCTGCGGCTGCGCGCGGCGATGCGCGGCGCGAAGCCGACGCCGGCGATGCCCGGGAACTGCGCCGGCACGCCGATGCGGTCCCCGTAACGGCGCCACTCGTCGGGTTCGACGCGGTCGGACGCCGCGAACAGGCCCTGCGCACCGCGCAGCAGATCGAGATGGCCGCGCAGCCGCGCCTCGATCGCAACGGCCAGCTGATCCACTTCGCGTTCGAGGCGCTGACGCTGCGCGCGCGTGGCGGCGTCGGCACTGACGCGCCAGGCCATCGCGGTCGCGCCGAGCGCGACGGCCAGCACGAACAGCGCCGGCAGCAGGCTCGCGCGCAGCGCGACGTCGTCGCCGTCGCGCGAGCGAGCGCGCGCGATCAGCAGCGTGGCGCCGCAGGCGATCAGTCCCGCGCCGGTCACGAACGACACGCTGTCGACCGAGCCCCAGCCGACGCCGGGCGTGATGCCGGCGAAGCGGCCGAACACGCCGAACGCGCCGAGCGCGAGTGCGAGCGCCGCGAGCACGCTCGCGATCAGCAGCACCGCGCTGCGCGGCTTGCCGATGCCGCAGGCCAGCGAGACCGCCGCGGCGAGCAGTCCCGCGGCGCTGTTGTTCGGCAGCAGCACGTGCGCGCGCGCGTCGGTGCCCGCGAGCGCGGCCGCAAGCATGAAGACGCCGAGGATCGCGACCGGCGCACACAGCACCGCGACGAGACGCGGGCGCCGCGCCCGTTCGGCGAGCAGTCCGGCGGCGAGCAGCAAAAGCGCGCCGAGCGCGGTCCAGCTCGGCGCCCACGCCGCCGGACCGAAGCGATTGAGCGCGACGCCGACGAGGACGCAGGCGCCGGTCGCCGCCGCGCCCGCCGCGAGCAGGCGGCCGGGTTCGGGTGCGGGCGCAGGCGTTGCGGATTCACTCATGCATGTCGTCCTCGGACGGCAGCGGCGCCTCGCCGCGCGCCTGCCGGCGCAGCCGGTCGGCGAAGCGATCGGGCGACTCGGGACGGCCGATATGAAATCCCTGCAGCCGGTTGCAGCCGAGGGCGCGCAGCACGACCTCATGCCGCTCCGTTTCGACGCCCTCGGCGACGACGTCGATGCCGAGGATGTGCGACATCGCGATGATCGCGCGCACGATCACCGCGTCGCGCGAGTCGGTCGTCGCATCGGTCACGAAGCTGCGGTCGATCTTCAGCAGGTCGACCGGAAACGCCTTGAGATAGCTCAGCGAACTGAAGCCCGTGCCGAAGTCGTCGATCGCGATGCTGATGCCGAGTTCGCGCAGCGTCGTCAGCGTCTCGCGCGACTCCGGCCGCTGCATGACGGATTCGGTCAGCTCCAGTTCGACGCGCTGCGCCGACAGCCCGCTCTGCGCGAGCGCCTCGCCCAGATCCAGGAGCACGCGGCCGTCGTCGAGCTGCCGCGCCGACACGTTGATCGCGACGCTCGGCGGATCGGGCAGCAGTTCCGACCAGCTCTGCGCGATGCGCGTCGCGCGGTTCATGACCCAGCGTCCGAGCGACAGGATCAGGTCCGACTGCTCGGCCAGCGCGAGAAACCGGTCGGGCGCGATGCGGCCGCGCTCCGGATGGTTCCAGCGCAGCAGCGCCTCGGCGCTGACGACGCGGCCGCGGCCGTCGACGATGGGCTGGAAATCCAGATCGAGCTCGTCGCGCAGCAGGGCATGGCGCAGCTCGCGCTCGAGGATCAGGCGCTCCTGCAGCGTGCGGTTGAGTTCCGGCGAATAGAAATCGATGCCGCTGACGCCGCGCTGGCCGGCCTGATACATCGCGGTCTCGGCGCACTTGAGCAGCGGCGCGGCGTCGGACGCGTCGTTCGGCGACAGGCTCATGCCGATCTGGCCGCCGAGAAAGAATTCGTGTTCGGCCACGCGATAGGGCTGCCGCAGCGCATCGAGCAGTTGTTCGGCCAGCAGGGCGGCCTGCCCGATCGCGTCGCCCTCGGAGCAGGCCAGCGCGAACTCGCTGCTGCCGGTGCACGCGAGCAGCGTCCCTTCCGGCATCAGCCGCTGCATGCGGCCGACCGCCGCCTTGAGCGCGAGATCGCCGATGTCGTGGCCGAGACTCTGGTTGACCGCGTTGAGTCCGGTCAGCGTGAGCGCAACGACGGCGACCTCGCCGCCGCGGCGGCGCATCGACGGCAGCAGCTGCTGCAGCGATTCGAGGAAGCGGCGCCGGTTCGGCAGGCCGGTGGTCCCGTCGTGGCTCGCGACGAATTCGAGATGTTCCTGCACGAGCTTGCGCTCGATCGCATAACGCAGCGCTCGGGAGAGATGGCCGCCGTCGCCGCGCCCCTTGACGACATAGTCCTGCGCGCCGAGCTGGATCGCGCGCAGCGCGAGGTTCTCGTCGTCGCGGCCGCTGAGCACGACGAGCGGCACGTGGCCGGCGGTCTGCAGCAGCGCGCGCACGGTCTGCAGTCCCTGCGA
>CAMLLF010000503.1 GCA_946480705.1 uncultured Lysobacteraceae bacterium
TCATTCTGACCATAACGCCAGCGCGATTGAGTGTGTCTATTGCGATGGCTGCAAAAGGGGTGATTCTCAACAGGCTGCTAGGCATCTGGCTGTCTTTGGGGCCGATAATCGACTTTACGCACACGCACGCGTTTGAGCGGTCAATGGGGCGGTTGATCTTTGACAGGCCGTTTTACGCCACCACATTGGGCTATTGGACATTGGGCCTGTTGCTGGTATGCGCTGGCTACTTGATTCCTTTCGTCTGGAAACAGCGCTAGACAATTTATCGTCTGGTGCCTGCTGAAGTTCTACGCCAGAAGGGGAGACGATGGCCGCTGCACCTCAAGTAACTGATTTCGCAACCGCGCTCGCTAATGCGCGCTACGGCGGCGCAGAGCCCACGTCAATTCTCCTGGGCAACGGTTTTTCGCGAGCTTTGCGCGACAACGCTTTCAGTTCTGAGAGCCTTTTTCATGTGGCCGACTTCCAGGGAAGGCTGCGCGACCTGTTCAACACGCTGGCGACATGGGACTTCGAGGCGGTGATGCGCGCCCTCGACTCCACGCGGACAGTGCTCGCTACATGTTACCCAGCAGTCGATATCGATGCCGAGTTCGGACCGACATTCAGAGCCTACGAGAAGGGCTTGTTGATGCCGTAGGCAGAAGTCATCCGGACGCGATGAGCGCAGTTTCCGATGACGAATACGAAGCGGTGACTGCGTTTCTCGGTCCGTTCTCTGACGTTTTTACGGTCAACTATGACCTGCTGCTCTACTGGGCCGTGAATCACCAAGTCCAGGAGGGGCGAGAAACACGCACAGATGGGTTTAGGTCAACTACCTGGGTGGGAACGGGTTTCCTGCCGTCAATTCCCAAACTCGACCACGCCATTCCCGACAGGCATCTCGCGCTTCCGCTCGACCGGCATCCCGTCATCAAGCGACAGCCAGACCTGCCGCCCGAGCTTCGCGATATCGCCATACCGCCCCAGCGCGCGAAACCGGTCGAACACGAACGGCAGTCCTTCGGCCGCGAGCGCATCCGGCGCATCGCCGAGGTGGAAATGCAGCTGCGGATCCGACGCGCTGCCGCTGAAGCCGACCTGCGCGATCGTCTCGCCCTTGCGCACGCGCTGGCCGACGCGCACGCGCACGCTGCCCGTGCGCAGATGGCCGTAATACGCGAAACGGCCGCCGCCGATGTCCAGCGCAACGACATTGCCGCTGCCGGTCGCGAGATCGTGCTTCGCGCGCTCGGTCAGCAACTGCCGTTCCGGCAGATCGTTGCGTACCTTGACCACGGTGCCGTCGGCGACGGCGAGCACGTCCTCGCCATAGCTGTAGGTGTCGGCCGCGCGATGGCCATCGCCGCGCTGCTTGCGGCCCGTTTCGTCCACGCGTACCCAGTCCGCCGCATGCCTGCCGGGCGTGCGCGCCTTGCCGTCGACGGCGAAGACGACGCGCCGGTGGCCGCGCTCCCAGCTCGGATCGTAGACCGCAACCCAAGGGCCGCCGCGCAACGGAGGGCCCAGCACCGTCACGGGCTTCGATCGGACCGCAACCTCGCCGCCTTCGACGGTGTGCGCGGCCGACGTCGTTGCCGCAACGCGATAGTCGACGCGGTGACGCAGCGGTTTCGGCAGCGGCCGCCGTGGCGGAAGCGTCAGCTCGACGAACACGATGCCGCGACGGCCCGATGCGATGCCGCCGCCGTCGGCGACGGGACGCTGCAGGCCCGAGCGGTCGAGGTGCTGCGCGAGCTCGGCCGCTTCATAGCGCAGCAGCTCCTCTCCGCGGTCGGCGTCGATCACGGCGACGGCCGTCGGCTCCAGCGTGTCCGCCGTGTAGTTGTTCAACTCAAGCTCGTAGACCAGCGTCGCGTGTCCGCCGACCGGATAGACGGCCGGTGCAAACCGCACGCGCAGATCGAACGATTCGCGCGGCGGTTCCGTGGCCGCCGCTGCGCCGCACGCCGCACCCAGCAGTCCCGCTGCAGCAACCGCAAGAAATCGATGCATCGCACTACCCGAAGATGGCCGGCTGTCGTGCGATGGTAGCGGGAAGCGCGTCGTCCGGAGAGCGGGGTCAGGTTCGTTTGCGCGAGCCGAAGACGCGGCAGGCACGTGCCCTGCTCGCGTCGTTCGCGGTGCCGCAACGAACCTCGGCCCGTTGCGGTCAGTGCGGCCTCACACGCGACACTTCGCCGCCCAATCGGGATCGAAGCCCTTGCTCTCCGCGGCGAGCTGGCGCAGATCCTGATAGCACTCCGACAGCAGCAGTCCGGGCACTTCGCCGAGCGTGAGCTGTTCCCGGCTGTCTCCGTCGACACGCTCGAACTTCAGGCTGATGAGCGCGACCGGCTTGTTCTCCTCGGGAAAGCTGCTGCCGCTGAATTCGATCACCGCGGTGATGCCGAGCGAGCGGAACGCCCGCTGGTAGTCGGTGAACCAGCTCTCGCCATTGTTGGCCCGCGCATAGCCGAGTTTCTGCGCGCGGCTGCGCAGCGTGAAATTCGGCAGCACGCAGCCCTCGAAATCCTTGAGTTCGCGGGCCTGCTGCAGCTCGGCCGGCAAGCGGTAGACGCCGCGGCCGAACAGCGGGAACAGCGGCATGACCTTGTAGTCGCTCAGATGGCGCTGCCAGCGTCCGGCGAGTTCGGTGTCGAGTATGAACTCGTGCGCGATGCGCACCTTCGCCGCGTCGGCGACGGTGACCGGGTTGTCGTCGACGTCCGTGAGCGAGCCGTCGCCGAGCGGCCGGAACGTCGTCTTCACCTCGCCGCCCTCGACCACGGCCCAGATCAGGCTTTCCACGAGGTGGCGCGCGATCGGATGCTGCAGCAGATAGCGGTTCCAGTCCTCGTAGGGCCATTCGCGCTGCGTGCAGAGCGCTTCGAGAAAGCGATCGGTCTGCTGGGCGAGCGTCGTCCTGACGGTCTTCTTGGCTTCCGACCAGCTCTTCTTCGATTCCTTGGCCAGCGTTTCGTCGTCGTCCTTGCGCGGATCGGGCAGGGCGGAAAGCTTCTTGCCGTTCTCGTCCTGCAGCTGGATCGTGAAGTCCGGCATCAGCCGCGCGACGAATTCGCGATCGCCGTAGCTCAGCGTCAGCGTGCCGGTTTCGTCGAAGCCAGCTGCCGGAATCGTGCGGTCGGCCAGTTCGGCCACGGTCCAGCCGCGGCGGTCGGCCAGCGCCTCGACCTGGTTGGCGGCTTCTTCCTGGATGCCCTTCGTGCGGAAGCGATTGCCGACCGCGAGCAGCAGCTGCACGGCCGCCGGATGCGGGATCCAGGCCAGCATGGCGATCAGCGCCTTGCTGTGTGCCGCGCGCGTGCCGTAGTAGTCCTTCAGATAGCGCGCGACGACGGGCACGGCGCGTTCGCCCGCGCAGGCCGCGGCCAGCGCGAGAATGCCCTTGCTCGCGATCGCGGTGCCTTCGGGCTGCTTGAGATACTTCGCCAGCAGCGATTCGTATAACTGTTCAACCGTATAGTTGAGCTGCGGACTGCCGGTGTAGTACTGCGGGTTCTGCGCGATGAACTGGTGTGTGCTGCGCGCGCTCTGCTGCGCGGATCGTTTCGCCAGGTCCTCGCTGATCGGCCGCGTATCCGCGGCGATCCAGGCTTCGAGCAGGTGCTGGCCGAGCGCTTCGCGGCTGCGCGGTTCGAACATCGCGCAGTACTGCCGCAGCAGCGCGTGCGGCTCCGGCGTCTTCTGCTTGACCGCCTGGACCACCATGCCGCGGATCAGCACCGGCTCGACCGGCTGCGCGGTATCCGCCCAGACGACCGGCGGCAGCGCGTCCCAGTCGAACCATTCGAGATCCTTGCCGGCGCCTTTGCTCCAGGCCTTCTCCGCTTCCCTGGCCAGCGCCTTGCGGTCGACGAACGGCGCGGTGCTGCGGCCGAGCGCGATCAGCGCTTCCAGCAAGGCGCCCTT
>CAMLLF010000504.1 GCA_946480705.1 uncultured Lysobacteraceae bacterium
GCTCGCGATGACGCCGATCAGTCCGTTCCGGCCGCGGCGCTGGCGCGGCGCGATCCTGCCGTCGGCGACCGAGGTGCGTTTCGAAGTCCTCGACCACTACAAGCGCCCGGTCAGCGCGACGGCCGATTCCTACGAAGTCCGCGACATCGTCGAGGTCGCCATCCGCGAATCGCGCGAGCGCGTGATGAATCTGCTGTTCGATCCGGAACACAACCTCGAGGATCGCATTCTCAACGAACAGTTCGAGGTCTGACGCATTCCGTGCTGGTGCGTTGCGACACTGCGCATCCGTTCGCAGATCCGTTCGCGTGAGCGCACGGCGCAACGATTTCGCATAGAACGGGCAACCGCCGCTTCGCTCGGTTGCGCGCGGTGCAACATCGTCATGCCTTCGCCGTGTTTGCGCCTGTTGCGCGTTCGGCGCTAAGGTCGACCGGTTGGGCGCGACCGTAAGCAGGGGAGGCAGACGCCGGGGTCGACGCGCCAGCGCACCGCGGCCTTATTCCTTGGGGAAATTTACCGATGCGTCAGATCAACCTGCGTTCGCTGTCCCTCCAGATCGCCTTCGCCCTGGCGGCTACCTGCACTGCCATGGCCGGCCAGGCGGCCGAAGTCGATGCGGTGCTCACGACCAAGGCCGCGCGAGGCGAGCCCGTCGATACGCTGATCGTGCTGCGCGCGAAAGCGCCGAAGGCGCTGCTGCGTACCGACGGCAACTATCTCGAACGCCGCCGCGCGCTCGTCGACATGCTGCGCGCGACGGCCGACGTCACGCAGGCCGACCTGCGCCGCTGGCTCGATGCCGAAGGCGTCAGCTACCAGCCGTTCTGGATCACGAACTCGATCCAGGCGCGACTCACGCCGGCGCAGCTCGCGGTGCTCGCCGCGCGCGACGATATCGAAGCGATCGGCTCGAACGCATCGATTGCGCTGAGCCTGCCGCAGCAGGAAGTCGCCGAAGCGCCGCGCGAGCCCAGCGCGATCGAATGGGGCGTCAACAAGATCAAGGCGCCGCAGGTCTGGGCGCTCGGCTACAACGGCGCCGGCGTCGTCATCGCGGGTCAGGACACCGGCATCCGCTGGACCCACGGCGCGATCAAGGCCAAGTACCGCGGCTGGAACTCGACGTCGCAGACGGCCGATCACAACTACAACTGGCACGACTCGATCCACTCGGCGAACTGCAGCTGCACCGCCGACACGCAGGCGCCCTGCGACGACAACGGCCACGGCTCGCACACGGTCGGCACGATGGTCGGCGACGACGGCGCCACGAACCAGGTCGGCGTCGCGCCCGGCGCGAAGTGGATCGGCTGCCGCAACATGAATGCGGGCGCCGGCACGCCGGCGACCTACAACGAATGCGCGCAGTGGTTCCTCGCGCCGACCGATCTCGCCGGCCAGAACCCGAATCCGGATCTTGCGCCCGACGTGATCGGCAACTCCTGGGGTTGCCCGCCGGAAGAAGGCTGCACGCTGATCTCCGGTTCGGAAATTTCGGCGGCGATCGAGAACCTGATCACCGGCGGCATCGTGTTCGTTGCCGCGGCCGGCAATGACGGCTCGGCCTGCAGCACGATCACGAACGCGCCGGGCTCGCTCGACAACGTGCTGACGATCGGCTCGACGACCTCCGGCGACGCGATCTCCAGCTTCTCGGGTCGCGGTCCCGTCACGGCGGGGACCGGCACCGGCACGGTCAATAAACCCGACATCGTCGCGCCGGGTTCGAGCGTGCGTTCGATCACGCGCTCGAGCGACACCGCGTACACGTCGATGAGCGGCACCAGCATGGCCACGCCGCATGTCGCCGGCGCGGTCGCCCTGCTGATGCAGGCCAATCCGAACCTCAAGGGCAATCCCGCTGCCGTTGCGTCGATCCTGCGCTCGACCGCGGTGCCGCTGACGAGCAGCACGCAGGTCTGCGGCGGCATTCCGGCGACGACGTTCCCGAATCCGGTGCAGGGCTACGGCCAGATCGACATGGTCGCGGCCGTCGCGCTTGCGACCGACGGCATTTTTGACGACACGTTCGAGTAAGCAGGAATGCGGGAGGAGGAGTGAGGAACGAGTAGCCGCAAGACTCTTTTCTCACTCCTCGGCACTCTTTTCTTATCCACGCGCCGCTAAACTGCGGCAATGCCCACCGATCCGCCCGTCGTCACCGACAGCATCGACGATCGCCTCGTCGTCGCCATATCCTCGCGCGCGCTGTTCGATCTGAGCGAAAGCCATACGCTGTTCGAGCGCGACGGCCTCGATGCCTATCGCGCGTATCAGATGCAGCGCGAAGACGATCTGCTCGCGCCCGGCATCGCCTTTCCGCTCGTGCAGAAGCTGTTGCGGCTGAACCAGACCGGCCGCGGCGCGCCGCGCATCGAGGTGATCCTGCTGTCGCGCAATTCCGCCGACACAGGCTTGCGCATCTTCAACTCGATCGAGCACTACGGTCTTGCGATCGAACGCGCGGCCTTTACCAACGGCGCACCGACGCATGCGTACATCCAGCCGTTCGCGGCCGACGTGTTCCTGTCGGCGCATCCGGAAGATGTCGGGCATGCGCTGGCCGCCGGCGTTGCGGCGGCGACGATCCTGCCGTCGAAAGCGCCGACCAGCGCGTCGGAGCAGTTGCGCATCGCGTTCGACGGCGACGCCGTGCTGTTCGGCGACGAGTCCGAGCGCGTGTCGCAGGAACAGGGCCTCGACGCATTCCACCGTCACGAGACCGAGCACGCCGCGCATCCGCTGCCGGGCGGTCCGTTCCGCGGCTTTCTCGACGCGCTGCACCGCATCCAGAGCGCGTTTCCGCTCGAACAGTCGCCGATCCGAACGGCACTCGTCACGGCGCGTTCGGCGCCGGCGCACAAGCGCGTGATCCTGACGCTGCGCGCCTGGGGCGTGCGCATCGACGAAGCGCTGTTTCTCGGCGGCCGCGACAAAGGGCCGTTCCTCGAAGCGTTCGGCGCCGACATCTTCTTCGACGACTCGCGCAGCAACGTCGAATCGGCGCGGCGCCACGTCGCGACGGGCCACGTACCGCACGGCGTGTCGAACGAGCGGCGCTGATGCGCCGCGCCGCGATCGTCATCGCGGCGACGGTGTTGTTGCTGGTCGCGTTTCTCGTCCTGCAGCGAAGGCCCTCATCGCCGACGGCAGAATGGCGTACGGTCGAAACGGGTGCCCGCAGTCCGGACGCGGCGCCGTCGCGCGCCGCCGGCCGCATGCCCGACGATCCCGCGCCGGTTGCGTCGACGCAGGCCGGCCGGCGCCCGCTTGCGCCGGCGGCAACCGAGGATTTCGCGGCCCGTCTCGCGCGGATCGAGCGCGCTGCGGCAGCGGGCGACGCCGACGCGGCGGCTGAATTGGGCGCGCTGCTGTCGCTGTGCCGCGACTACGCGCCGATGACGGCGCAGGACGTCGAAGACGCGATCGTGACCGGCATGGCCACGAACGAACCCGCGCCGTTGATCGGCGGCAAGCCCGCGTCGCCGGAATTTCTCGTGCTGTTGCTGCAGCAGGGCTATGCGGAGCTCGACCAGCACTGCGCCGGCAGCGAGCGCATCGTGGACGCTGCCCGCGCGAAGGCAGCGCCCGACTGGCTGCAGCGCGCCGTCGAAGCGGGTCGCGTCGCGGCGATGACGAGCTATGCACGCCACGTGCTCGTGCAGGACGCGGATGCGGCGAAGGATGCCGACGCGCAAGCGCGCCGCGTTCGCGCGCTCGACTACCTCGAACGCGCCGTGCGCGCCGGCGACGCGCGCGCGCTGCAGCTGCGTGCCGACGCGCAGACTCACGGCTACGGCCTCGCGGCCGATCCGGTCGGCGCCTACGCCGATATCTACGCGTTCGCGCGCACGGAACTCGGCCGCAGCTGGCCGCCGCGGCTGATCGAGCTGTACCTGCAGGCGCTCGCGC
>CAMLLF010000505.1 GCA_946480705.1 uncultured Lysobacteraceae bacterium
AATTCCTGTGTATTTATACAGGAGCCTGTGCTAGATTTTTTTCCACACAAACACACCGCTTTTCAAAGGGGAATTCGTGATGGATGACAACCGCAAGAAGGCGCTGAGCGCCGCGCTGGGCCAGATCGAACTTCAGCTCGTCTCGGCGTTCCGCTCGATCGAATATCAGGTCGGCATCATCGAACGCAAACTCGCGCGCGGCCAGGACATGGCGCAGATCCTCGCGGTCAGCGCCGCGCCCGGCTACAGCGAACACCACACCGGCCGCGCGATCGACCTCACGACACCGGGCTTCGCCGCGCTCGAGGAAGAGTTCGAGCAGTCCCCCGCGTTTCGCTGGCTTGTGAAAAACGCCACAGAGTTCGGTTTTTCACTGTCGTTCCCGCGCGGCAACCGCCATGGCATCACCTACGAGCCGTGGCACTGGTGCTGGCGGCAGTGACGAGTGGAAAGGAGGAGCGGGAAACGAGTGGCAGCGCACCCCCGGCACTCGTTTCCCGCTCCTCTCCACTCTCAGCCCGTCTTGACGCCGAGCTTCTCCATTTCGGGCAGCAACTCCGCGTAGGCCTTCCAGCGCCCCACGGAACTCGCATAGACGCCCTGGCGCGCCTGCCAGACGCTCGCGGTCGCGATCGCGTCGCGCGGTGCGTCGGCGGTGCGCGGCTTCCTGTCGGCTGCGCTCGCCGGCGGCGGCAGGCCGAGGAATGTGAACAGTCGCGTGAGATTGGCCTGCGTATTCGCCACGAGGCTTTCGTAGTCGAGTTCGAGCACGCGGATCGGCAGCACCTTGCGCCAGTGTTCCATCAGTGCGTGATAGCCGCGCGCGTAGGCGCCGATGTCGCCGAAGTCGTAGGCCCAGTTCATGTCGTCGTGGGCGAAGTGCTGGCTCCAGAGCGACAGCGCCGTGTCGCGCAGGTCGCGGCGGCAATGGATGATGCGCGCGTTCGGGAACATCGCCGCGATCAGGCCGAGGTGCCGGAAGTTCAGCGGGTTCTTGTCGACGTAGCAGCGTACCGCCGCGTCGTCCTGGCGCAGCTGGTTGCGATAGAGGTGCGCCGCGGTCGACAGCGCGCCGGCGCCCGGCGACGGCCCGAGCTGCGCGGCCAGCGCGGTGATCCAGTTCAATTCGCTGCGATTGCAGACGTCCGGATGCTTGGCAAGCTGGCTCGCGACCAGCGTCGTGCCGGAACGCGGCAGGCCGACGACGAACACCGGCGTGATCCGTTCGTCGACCGGCAGCGGCAGCGGCACGCGCGCGCGCAGCTGCATCTCGACGAAACGCTGCCAGCCGCGCAGGTCCCAGGGAAACGCCACGCGCGACTGCTGGTTCGCTTTCCGCAGCACCTGTGCGGCGCGAGGATGGTCGCCGAGGTCGTCGAGCGCCTTGCCGAGACCGAACGCCGCGCACAGCGCCGCGGGTTCCTGCAGGTCGGTGCGTCGCTGCGCCTCTTCGAGCAGTTGCAGGTCCGGATCGTCGGTGCGCGAGAATTTGTGCGTGTGCGCGAGCCGCAGCCACGCCGCGGCCTGCTGCGGATCGATTTCGATGGCGAGGCGCAGACGCCGCCGCGCGGAACCGAATCGGCCGAGCGTCAGCGAGATTTCGCCGGTCATCGACAGCAGTTCCGCGTCGCGCGGATTCGCATCGAGCACGGCCTGCGAGATTTCCTCGGCTTCAGCGTTGCGCTGGCATTCCTGCAGGAAGCGCAGCGTGCGCGCATCGCCCATGCGCGTGCGCGAGTGTCGGCGCCACAGCGCGAGCACCGTCTCGCTCGCGGCACCGAGGCGTCCCTGTTCGCGCAGCATGAACGCGAGCGCAAGCGGCGCGTCGGCATGCGTCGGCTCGGCCGCGATGACCTCGCGAAACATCTGCTCGGCCTCGCGCACGTGGCCGCTCAGCCGCAGCGCGATGCCGTAGAGGTAGCGCAGGGTCGTCGACGACGCCCAGCGGTTGAGCCCCGCTTCGATCAGGAGACCCGCGGGCACGGCCTGGTTGCCGCGCAGCAGGTCTTCGGCGCCTTGAATCCAGAGCTGGATGCCGGCCTTGCCGACTTCGAGGCGGCCGAGGAACTGCTGCAGGGCTGGCCCCGTCTGCCCCAGGTTTATGCCGCGCCGGAGATCTGCCATGGCGACGGCATATTGTTCGGAACTCAAACTCATGCGGAATGGACTGCTTGCGACGGCCGCGTACGCGCGCGGCCCGGACGCGCATTATCGTCGCGCGGCCCGGGCGCACAAGCGCGCCCGGTCGCGAATTGGCGGGAATTGGGAAACGGGAATCGTTCGAGCAACGGCAGCGGGCGGTCGCGGCAACCGGGAACAAGAATCCGGGGAGTGGCGAGCAGGCCAACCGCTCCGCCCTTGCGATTCCCGACTCCGATTCCGGCCCTGGCAGGCTGTTGAGAAACAGTCTGCTGGGGCGATGCCGACAGGGATCGCACGAGAGTCGATCGCGCAAGCGATTGATTCTCGGAGAACGCGCGCAAGCTTCGCTAGCGCCGTTCGATTGAGAAACGGGCAAACGCCCGTTTCTCGACATCCTGCTAGGGCACGAACTCCTGCACGTTCGTCGACGCCGCGGTCGCTGCGGCGACGCCGACCGGCAGCGCGTGGTAGTTGTTCGTGAGCCAGCGTCCGAGCTGGCTCGCGTAGCGCGGGTTGCCGAGCACGGCGCTCTGCCCGCCCGGAATGATTTCGCTCGCGCCGATCTCGGCCGTCATCTCGCCGACGAAGCGCCGCGCCGGGCCGCTCGAGAACATGAATTCGTTGACGCCGTTCGCGCGCGCGTTGTGGCTGGACGCGTCGACCGCGTCGAAGCCGCCCGCGCGCGGCACACCCGGCAGCGCGGCGGAATAGTTCACAAATCCATAAGGATTGTTGCCCGGCAGATTGAAGCTCGACCCCAGCGGGTGCGCAAACAGAATGCGGTGCAGCTTGCCCCAGCGGTAGTCGGCGAGATTCGTCGAACCGCCGAACGCGGCGGCGAAATCGGCGCTCGCAAAACGCGCGAGGCCGTCCTGCATGCTCTTGAGCAGCACGTAGTCGCGCGCGTCCTCGGGCGTCGGCGGCGTGCCGGCCGCGGCCGGCGGCACGAAGAAGCTCAGACCCGAGGCGCCCTTGCCCTTGAGCACCGGGAAGCTGTCGAGCAGGAACTTGAGACCGGCATAGCCGTCGGAGCCGCCCGGCAGCGCCGAGCCGAGGCCGACCTTGGTCACGGTCGCGTCGATGGTGCTGCGGATCGCCTGCGAGCGCCAGATCGCGAACAGGCTCGCCGCCACGCTCGCATCGATCTCGGCGGCGCCCGGTGCCGGCAGCGCGCCAGGGTTGTCGCCCGGATCGAAGCCTTCGGGAATACCGGTCGGCGTGCTGAAGTCCCAGTTCTGGATGCGCGTGACCGCCGCGGCGACGTTCGCGTCGGCGGCAAGCGCCGCGAGCGGCGCCCAGGCGCCCGCCGCCTTCGCGCGATTCAGCGCGTTGACGAGATGCGGCGACACGAGCTCGGCGTCCATGAGCCGGTTGTTCGCCTGCAGCGCCTTCATGTCGGCGACGGTCAACTTGCGACCGCTCGCGACGAGCGCGGCAAGCTCGCGGTCGATGCGTCCCTGCCGGTAGGCGGAATATTTGAAATTCAGGTAATAGAGGCCCCCGCCGGGACGCACCTGGTTCAGCGGGTTGTTGTCGAGCGTCGTGCCGACCGGGTCGTTGTTGGCGTTCGCGAACCAGCCCTTGGCCGGATTGACGACCTGCGGCATTTCGGCAGCCGGCAGCACGTCGAACGGCACGGCCTGATTCGGCTGGCGCGTGGACAGCGCGAGCCAGTCGTGCTTGAGCCCGCCGCCGCCGTCGCGGATCAGCCACGGCGGGCGGTTGCCGTCCGGCGCGTTCATGGTCTGGAGGTCCGTGCGCAGCGGC
>CAMLLF010000506.1 GCA_946480705.1 uncultured Lysobacteraceae bacterium
CAGCCGGGTGCAGGGCGAGAATGCGTTCGGCGCGGCCCCTAGCACCGCCCGTGGCACAGCGGACGAACTCGTCGGCCGCGGCCTCGAACGTCAGCGGTGCGGCGTCGCGCGCGAGCAGGTCGCTCCAAGCCGTGGCATTCGCAGCGGTCCCGCCGACGACGATGCGCGTGTCGAGACCGGGATCGAGTTCCGCGCGTGCAAATACCGCGCTCGTCGCGAACACCGCACGCGGCGCCAGCGTGCGCAGCGCGGCGTTCAGCGGCTGCACATCCGCATGCGGCGGCAGCGCCGACCAGACCGCGCCGACGGCGACGCTCGCGAGCATCGCGACGACGGCCTCGCTGCTGTGGTCGAGCAGTCCGACGACGCGATCGCCGGGCTTGATGCCGGATTCGCGCAGCGCCGCGGCGATGCGCGCGACCTGTTGCTGCAGCTGTGCGTAGCTCGTTTCCTGCCAGCGGCCGTCGGCGTCGCGCGCGATCAGCGCGGCGCGGTCGTCGCGATAGCGCAGCAGGTTCTGCGCGACGTTCAGGCGTACGCCCGGAAACCAGCGCGTGTCCGCGACATGCTCGCCGGCGACGATGACGTCGTGGAACGTGCCGATCGAACGGATGCCGCAGAACTCCCAGACCAGCGGCCAGAAGCGTTCCGGGTGATGAATCGAGAAATCGTAGATCGCGGCGTAACCGCGCAAATCGTCGTTACCGGTCTGTTCGCGCGCGAAGCGCACGAAACGACTGAGGTTTGCGCGCTCCACGCGCTCCGCGCTGGGTTCCCAGATCGGCTTCTTCATGGTCCTTGCCCTGTCATCCCTGTATCAGTCACCTCGAAAGAACGCCGCTTCGGCGTTCTTTTCGGGTCGGCGCATCCGGCGCAGATCCGGACCCGCCTCCGCCGATCGAGCACCAGTGCGCCCGATTGCGAGCGGCGCGTGACCGCGCCGCCGGAACCTCGACGTTGCCGAAGTTCCGTGTCACCGCACGCAGCCGCAACACTGCGCCGATGCAGTGTGCCAGACACGCCACGCGCGCGTCGCCTGCAGGACATGACGCGCGCCGCACGTTCATGTATGTGACGAACGAGCGCTCAGAATCGATACCGCAGCTTGGCCAGAAACTGATCGGCGTCGCGCAGGCTCAGCGCGTCGACGAACAACTCGCCGCTGTCGTCGCGCTGGTCGCGCTCCTCGGCGCCGCCGCGGCTGTAGACGAGGTAGAGTTCCGATTGCACCGCGAGTTCATAGCGATAGCGCAGCTGCAGACCGAAATTGTTGACGCTGAAATCGCCGGCTTGCCCGTCGGCGACGAGACGTCCGCGCGCGCCGATGCGATAGGCCGAACCTTCGTGCGCGTCGATCGCGAACCACTGCAGCTTCGCGCGGAGCTCGTGTTTTGCTTTCGGAAACCAGTTCACATTGAGCGACGTGTTCCACTGCGAACGCCGATAGCGTGCGAGGCGACCGCCGTCGAGCCAGATCAGCCAGTCGCGGCTCCAGCGCGGCCAGATCTCGCCGTCGAGCGTCAGGCGGTCGCTGACGGCGTAGGCCAGCGTGATCTCGGGCTGGAATGCCCAGCCCCCCATGCCTTCCTGCATCCACCAGGCACCCAGCGTGTACTGCCATTTGCCGCGGCGCGCGCTTGCGTATTCGGCGAACAGCCAGGGCCGCGATTCGATCCAGACCTTGCCGTGGCCGCGCGAGATCTGATCGTCGTAGCCCGCGGCCTGCGCGCGCAGTTCGAACAGATACGAGCCGCCCGCGCGCAGCTCGGCCGTGCGCTGCAATTCCAGATACGAGGTCAGGCGATCGCCGCGATCGTTCGTGCGCAGCATGGCCTCGGCTTCCCACGTCAGGGCGGCGACCGCGCTGTCGACGGGCAGGTCGCTGCGCTTGTAGCTCGACTCCCACAGCAGGCGATTGAGGCTGTTGCGCGGCATGTAGCCCGCGTCGTTGAAATCGAGTTCGTCGCCGAGATGCGTGAACGTCGCGGTGTGCTGCAGCTGCTCGTTCGGCATCGCGCTGAGGCGCAGCACGCCGCCGGTGTCGCTGGTCGTCGTGCCCGACTGGTCGATCTGCGACAGCAGGAACTGGCCGTCGAGCCGCACGCTCGGTGTCAGCTGCCAGCGCCAGTCGTTCGCAAGCACCTCGGCGCGGCGATCGAGCGCGGGGCGGTCGACCGAGGTCACGAGCGCGCCGATGTTGGAATCGCCGAAGGTATAGAGCAGCCGGCCCGCCGCGAAACGCCGGCCGGCGTCATCCTCTTCCTCGGCGAGAAACGCGCCGTATTTCAGATTGCCGGCGTTGCCGTTGAGCTTCAGCGCCGCGGTGATGTCCGCCGCACGGCCGCTGCCGTCGTCCGACGCCGCGCCGACGCGGCGCGTGTACAGCAGCACGCCGTCGGGCGCGCTGCGCATGTCGAACAGCGCCTGGTTTTCGGTGAAGAACGGGCGCTTGTCGGAATAGTAGGTTTCGATCGCGTCGAAGTTGACGACGAGTTCGTCCGATTCGACCTGGCCGAAATCCGGGTTCACCGTGGCGGTCAGCTGGAAATCGCCGCTCGGTTTCCAGAACAGATCGGCGCCGGCGCGGAACTCGCTGCCCGGATGTTTGAGGTCGTACAGCGCCGACACGTAGGGAAACAGATCGAGAATCTGCGCGCGGTACTGCGGAATCGTGATGCGTTCGAAGGCCGACAGATAGACCGGATTGCCGTAGAACGCCGGCGGCGTGGCCGAACGTTCGCTGCGTTCGGCGAGTACGCGATCGACCTGCACCGAGACGACGCGTGTCGGCGTGTCGCTGCCGCGCATGCTCGCGATCGTCCACGGCAGCAGCAGTTCCACGTTCCAGCCCGCGGCATCTTCCTGCACCGCGTGCTGCCAGTCGGCGTCCCAGTCGGTGTTGAACTGGTTTTCCTCGGTGATGATCGCGTCCTCGATCGAATCGGACAGCGACACCGTGAAGTTGTAGCCGATCTTGCCGTCCGCATCGAAGTCGATGTTGACGTTGACGCGGTCGGCGTTGCGGATGCGGTCGCGCGGCGTGAACGGCTTGACGCGCTGCAGTCCGGCCGGCTGTTCGCAGCGGAACGCGAACGCGATGCCTTCGGGCGTGGACAGCATGCGCGCTTCCGTCACGACGGTCGCCGCGTCGAGCGTATAGGGCTGCGTGCGCTTGAAGTCGCGGAACACGTGCGCGTCGCGCCACTGTTCCTCGTCGGCGCGGCCGTCGATGCGCAGCGTCGCCGCATGCGCGGTCGCGCCGGTCGCGGCGAGCAGGAAAAAAGCGAGAAGTTCGGTGCGCATGGCCGGATAGAGACGAGCCGTCGGACAAAAGGCCCCGCATGCTACGCGTCGCCGTGTACGTTGGCGACCGCCATTGGTTGCGTCCGGCGTCGAATCGCACGGCTGTCGCGCCGAAACGAAAAAGCCCGCCGGGCGGCGGGCTTTTTCGTGTCACGTCGCTGCCATCGATCAGCCGAGTGCGGCTTCGAGTTCCGGCACGAGCGTGAACAGGTCGCCGACAAGGCCGATGTCGGCGATCTCGAAGATCGGCGCCTCGCCGTCCTTGTTGATCGCGACGATGGTGCCCGCGTCCTTGATGCCGGTCAGGTGCTGGATCGCCCCCGAGATGCCGATCGCCATGTAGAGCTCCGGCGCGATGATCTTGCCGGTCTGGCCGACCTGCAGCTCGTTCGGCACGTAACCGGCGTCGACCGCCGCGCGCGAGGCGCCCACGCCCGCGCCCATCTTGTCGGCGAGCGAGTAGATGATCTTGAAGGCATCCGCCGAGCCGACGCCGCGGCCGCCCGAGACGACGCGGCCCGCGCTCTGCAGGTCCGGCCGATCGCTCTTGCCCTGCTGCAGCTCGACGAAGCGCGTGTGCGTCGGCAGTTCGG
>CAMLLF010000507.1 GCA_946480705.1 uncultured Lysobacteraceae bacterium
ACCAGGTGCTGGCCGCCTCGAGGTCGTTCTACCCGACCGCGCCGCTGCAGCCGGTCACTCTGTCGCGCGCGCCGTCCACGTGTTCCGCCGACGGTCTGTGTATCGAGGTCACCGTCGGCCCCGCCGATACGGCCGATCTGAATGCCTGCGCGACGACGACGAGCCTGACCGCGAATGTCGGCGATCCGATCAGCTGGTGCTACACGCTGACCAACCAGTCGACGCAGACGCTCAGCTGGCACAGCCTCAGCGACAGCCTGCACGGGCAGGTGCTCGCGCAGCGGCAGGTCACGCTCGCACCGGGCGAGAGCCTGCGCCACGTCCTTGTCGAGCGTGCCGCCGCGGTCGCGGCCGGCCCGCTCGCCGCGACCTGGAGCGCGAGCGTCGAGCAGGCCGCCTACAGCGTCGACGACACCGTGCCGTTCGCCTATGTCGATGCGAGCAGCGAGCCGGCGCTGCCGATGAGCGGCGGCTTCGCCTCCGGACGCAGCCAGGCCGTGCAGATGCCGTTCGCGTTCGACTTCTTCGGCACGACGACCGACCGGCTCTGCGTCGGTCACAACGGCGCGATCGAAGTCGGCAGCATGGTCTGCGCGGTGCCCGGCTCGCTGCTGTTTCCGTCGCCGTACCTCAATGCGGTGATCGCGCCGGTCTGGACGAGCTTCGATCCGGCGCAGGGCAGCCTGCACACGAAGACGTTCGGCGAACCGGGCCAGCGCCGCTTCGTCGTCGAGTGGAAGAATTTCGCGCTCGGCTTTCCGCAGATGTCGGGCTACACGTTCGAGATCGTCATCGAGGAAGCGACCGGCGCGGTCGTGTTCCAGTACCTGAGCACCGGCACGGGCAACGGCGACTGGGGCGATGCCGGCAGCGGCGCCGTTTCGGGCCTGCAGCAGAGCCCGGCCAGCGGCCAGATGTATTCGCAGTTCACGCCGACGCTGACGCCGGGCAAGGCCGTGCGCTGGACGCCGACGGCGCAGACGCGGCGCAGCGTCGCGACCACCGTCGATTTCGACATCGGCGCACCGCAGCTGCTGCTGCCGATTCCGGCGATGACCGCGTTCGCGAATACCCGGCCGCAGGATCGGCACTGCGCCGTCTCGCGCCGCTGCCGGCCGTCGCCGGCGGGACCGCCGACGCGGGCCATGCACCGGCGCCGCTCGCGATGCCGCGCACGCCGTCGCGGCCGGCGCAGGACAACGGTGCATGGCTGCTGCCGGCCTATGCGATGCACGCGATTCCGGGCACCGGCATCTCCTACGTCGACTTCGATCTCGCCGACACCTCGCAGCGGCGCACGATCATGACCGACACGGGGCAGGGCCCGGGACTCGACAACATCAGCGGCGGCGATCTCGTCGGCGACGACTTCGGCGCGCAGTACCAGATCGACATGCTGATGGACCGCCTCTATCGCGTCGACACGCTGACCGGCGCGCGCACGCTGATCGGCTGGCCGGTGCCGGCGAACACGGTCGCGAACGAGCGCTGGTCGGGCGCGGCCTGGGATCCGTCGACGGACACCTTCTACGCGGTGACGACCGCGCAGGTCGGCAACCAGGGCTGTTATTGGAGCGGTTTGTATACGATCGATCTCGACACGGCGCAGTCGCACTTCGTGGGGCCCGTCGAGAGCGGCGGCGACGAGTGCCTGATCGACATCGCCTTCGACCAGGGCGGCGCGCTGTACGCGCTCGACATCCGCACCGACGGGCTGCTGGCCATCGATCCGGGCACTGCGCAGGCGACGCGCGTCGGTTCGCTCGGCGTCGACGCGAACTTCAGCCAGAGCATCAAGTTCGATCGCGCGACCGGCACGCTGTACTGGCTCGGCTACGCGCAGAGCATAGGCTTCGTCGCGACCATCGATCCGGTCACCGCACAGCCGACCATCGTCGGTGCGACGCCGGACAACCAGGAAATGGCCGTGCTGTCGATCGCAACCGCCGGCAGCGACTGCAGCATGCCGCAGGACGTGCCGTGGCTGTCGCTGTCGACCACCGGCGGCACGTTCGCGCCGGGCGCACCGGTCGGCGTCTATCCGGTCACCTTCGACGCGGCGAATCTGCCGGCCGGCGTCTACGAAGCCGTGATCTGCGTGTTCACGAACGACCCGGCCTATCGCACGCGCCCGGCCGTCGTGCCGGTGACGTTCACGGTGCAGGCACCGGATGCGATTTTTGCGAATGCGTTCGAGTGAGCGTGCGCGGCGGATAGCGCGGTCAATGATCCGCGCGCGGGAATCGGGAATCGTGAATCCAGGCGACAGCTCGTTCGCTGCGAGGTTTCTTCGTGCTTTGCTCGAACGATTCCCGATTCCCGATTCCCGATCCCGTCCTACAGCAACCCGCGCAGCCGCGCGTGATGGAAACCGCCCGGCTGCCACGGCGTGCGCCACTGCCACCATGCGGGCGGCGCAATGCCGGCGTCGCGCGACAGGCAGTACATCTCGTCGAGCATTACGTCGGGCGCGGGCATCAGTCCTTCCGAGTGGCACCAGTCGGCCACGGGCCAATGGCAGAAATACCTGCCGGCGCCTTCGACGTGTTTCGCGATCGTCGGCGCCAGTCGCACGAGCCGCTGCGCGTCGCCGCGCCGGAGCAGCGTAGCGACCATGTCGTAGCGCGTTTCGCGCTGCAGGTACTCCAGCGCGAGCCAGCGTTCGAAGCTCTCGTCCACGCCGGCGTCGAACAGCGCCCAGCTCAGCAGCGCATCGGCGGCCGCGGGGTAGTGGGCGTTGGTTTCCGGTATCGCGGCGTAGAGGCGATCGCGCCATGCCGTCACCGCGGCGATGTCGATGGGTTGGCCGAGCCGGCGCAGCGCGCCGACCGCCGCGAACGCGCGCTCGGTCGGTCCGTCCCACTGTCGCGTCGCGGCACTCGTGTCGGAGCCGTTCGCGACCGACGGCTTGTTCTGCGGAAACCCGGCGGCGAGCGCATCGGCATAGGTGCGTGGCTCGTCGAGCTGCGCGTGCCTGCGCAGCACCGTCGCCGCAGTCGCGAAGCCCGCATGTCCGAACGATTCGATCAACGGTGCGGTGAGCTTGGCCGGCGACTTCGCGACGATGCGCACGATCTCCTTTTCCGCGTACAGGAAGTTTCCCATGGGAATCGTATACAACATGCGCGATGCCGCGTCGCCGCGCTTCATCGTCAGCGCATGTACGACGAGTTCCACCGGAGCCGGCAGGAATTTCAGCGCTTCGTCGACGACCACCTGTGCATCGCGCTCGTCCAGCGCGAGCTGGATCGCTTCCGCATCGCGCCCGAGAAAGCCGAGCATCTGCACGGCGTCACGGCGCCGTCGATCGCCTTGGCCAGCGCCTGCGGCGTCGGCAGGCGTTCCATGAGCAGTTCCTGCATTCGCTTCGCACTGTCGCGGCGGACGGCGACGCGATCGGCTTCTTCGGCGGTCAAGGGGCGTGGCGGCGTTGTCATTGCGCATTCCCCTGCGTGTTCGGAACGCGCACGTTAGCCGCACTGCCTGCCGGGGGCAAAGAGCGAAGGGCGCTAAGGTAGCGCGCGCGAGACCTCGCCGCCGCACAGCAGGCTCGTTTCGCGGAATTCGCCGCACTTCACGGTCTCGGTCAGTTCGGGGCATGCGCACAGATTCATCGTGTTCAACAGATTGTCGCGGCGCACGCCGTAGAGAAAATCGACCTGAAGCAGACAGCTCGAACCGACAGACTGCGCAATATTCCGGCCGTATCCGCGCATGACGAGTCGTATCTGCTCGGCGGTGCAGCGATCGAAGTTCGGATGTCCCCATATTCGCGTGGCGGCACCTGTTGCGATGGCGGCGGCGGCCGGGCTCTCGCTCGCCGCCCGCGTAGTGGCCCGGGCGGGCGCCCGTTAGCCGTCGATGATGCGGGAGCTCTCGATGGCACGCAGGTCG
>CAMLLF010000508.1 GCA_946480705.1 uncultured Lysobacteraceae bacterium
CGTCGAATACAACGACAAAATCTTCGAGCTGACCGACGACGCAGGCCCGCTCGGCCTGCCGACGCTGTACGGGTATCTCGACCAGATGCAGGCGCAGCGCCGCGTGATCCACATGGGTTTTGCCGACGGCGAATACGTCGAAGTGCGCGACGGCCTGAAACTCGGCGACCAGGTCATCACCGTCGGCCGCAACGCGGTGCGTGACGGCACGCTGATCCAGATCATCGACACGGCCCCGGCGCCCGCTGCGGCCGGCGTTCCGGTCGCGGAGAAGACGCCATGAGCATCGTCGACATCGCCGTGCGTCGCCGCGTGACGATCTTCATGTTCACGCTGACCTTCGTGCTGTTCGGCCTGATCGCGCTGTCCGGCCTCAAGGTCAACCTGCTGCCCGACCTGTCCTATCCGACGCTGACCGTGCGTACCGAATACGAAGGTGCCGCGCCGCTGGAAATAGAAAATCTGATCACCCAGCCCGTCGAGGAAGTGCTCGGCGTGGTCAAGAACGTGCGCAAGCTGCACTCGGTGTCGCGCACCGGCCAGTCCGACGTCATCCTCGAATTCACCTGGGGCACGGACATGGACATGGCCAGCCTCGAGGTGCGCGACAAACTGGAACTGTTGCAATTGCCGCTCGAAGCGAAGAAGCCGCTGCTGCTGCGCTTCAACCCGTCGACCGATCCGATCGTGCGTTACGGCCTGTCCGGCAAGAGCGACGACCGCGGTTTCAACGAGGCCGAACTCAAGCAGCTGCGCCGCTTCGCCGACGATGAACTCAAAAAGCGTCTCGAACCGGTCGCCGGCGTGGCTGCAGTCAAGGTCGGCGGCGGTCTCGAGGACGAAGTCGCCGTCGAGATCGACCAGCAGAAGCTGTCGCAGCTCGGCGTCGGCGTCGAGGACGTCGTCCAGCGCCTCAAGGACGAAAACGTCAACATTTCCGGCGGCCGCATCGAAGAAGGCTCGCAGCGCTACCTCGTGCGCACGATCAACCAGTTCGCCAACGTCGACGAGATGCGCGAGCTGCTCGTGAAGATCGACAAGGGCGTGCCGATCCGTCTGAAGGACATCGCGCGCGTGCACCAGAGCTACAAGGAACGCGAAGGCATCGTGCGCATCGACGGCCGCGAGGCGATCGAGCTGGCTGTCTACAAGGAAGGCGATGCCAACACGGTCAGCGTCGCCGACGGCGTGAAGCACGCAGTCGAGCGCATGCGCGAGAACAAGACGCTGCCGGCCAACGCCGAACTCAAGGTCATCGACGACCAGTCGCTGTTCATCGGCGCCGCACTGCACGAGGTGCGCTTCGACGCGATGCTCGGCGGCCTGCTCGCGATCCTCGTGATCTTCTTCTTCCTGCACGACAGCTGGAGCACGTTCATCATCTCGCTGTCGCTGCCGATCTCGCTGGTCACGACGTTCTTTTTCATGGGACAGGCCGACCTCAGCCTCAACGTGATGTCGCTCGGCGGTCTTGCGCTTGCGACCGGCATGGTCGTCGACGATTCCATTGTGGTGCTCGAAAACATCGCGCGGTTGCGCGAGCAGGGCCTGAGTTACGTGCAAGCCGCGATACAGGGAACCAAGGAAGTCGGCATGGCGGTGACCGCGTCGACCTTGACCACGGTCGCGGTGTTCTTTCCGCTCGTGTTCGTGCAGGGCGTCGCCGGCCAGCTGTTCCGCGACCAGGCGCTGACGATCACGTTCGCGATGCTGATCTCGCTGGTCGTGTCGATGACGCTGATCCCGATGCTGGCCTCGCTCAAGGGCGCCGCGCCGCTGGCATATCGCGAGGAATCGATGGCCGAAAGGCCGCAGGGCCGTTTCGGCGCGATCCCGCGCGGCCTCGCGTGGCTGTTCATCCGCGTGTTCGGCGGCATCGGCACGGTGCTCGGCGGCGCGCTGCGCGTCGTCGGCCGCGTCCTGATGTCGCCGTACAACCGGCTCGCGGACGGATATACGCGCATGCTGCCGAATGTGCTCAAGCGGCCGTGGCTCGTGCTCGGCTTCGCCGTCGCGTCGTTCGCCGGCACGCTGCTGCTGGTTCCGACGCTCGGCATGGACTTGATCCCGCAGCTCGCGCAGGGCCGCTTCGAGATGACCGTCAAGCTGACGCCGGGCACGCCGCTCGTCAACAGCGACGCGCTCGCGCGCGAACTGCAGCTCGCCCATGCGAACGATCCGAACATCGCCTCGATCTACGGCGTGTCCGGCGTCGGCACGCGTCTTGATGCGAATCCGACCGAGTCGGGCGAGAACATCGCGCGCCTGCTGATCGCGTTGAAGCCCGATGCCGGCGAGAAGGGCGAGCGCGCGGCGATGGACGCGCTGCGCAAGACCATGACGACGCATCCGGGCGTCGAAGTGAAGTTCTCGCGGCCGCAGCTGTTCAGTTTCTCGACGCCGCTCGAAATCGAGATTCGCGGCTACGATCTCGACACGCTCAGGAAAGCCGGCCAGAAGCTCACGTCGCTGATGAAGGCGTCGGACCGCTTCACCGACGTGAAGTCGACTGTCGAGGGCGGCTATCCGGAAGTGCAGATCCGCTTCGACCAGGACCGCGCCGCCGCGCTGGGCCTGACCACGCGCGCGATCGCCGACCAGGTCGTGCGCAAGGTGCGCGGCGAAGTCGCGACGCGCTACAACTTCCGCGACCGCAAGATCGACGTGCTCGTCCGGGCGCGCGAGGACGACCGCGCGAGCGTCGAGGACATCCGCAATCTCATCGTCAATTCCGACGAAGTCGCCGCCGCGCAGGCCGCTGCCGCGGCGGCCCCGGGACAGGTCGCGGCGGTCAAGCCGATCCGCCTGTCCGCGGTCGCCGACGTGATCGCGACCGAAGGGCCGAGCGAGATTCATCGCGTCAGCCAGGAGCGCGTCGCGATCGTCTCGTCGAACCTCGCCTACGGCGATCTCGGCACGGCGGTCGAGGAAGTCCGCGGCATCCTCGCGAAGAACCCGCTCGCGGCCGGCATTTCGGTGAACATCGGCGGCCAGAGCGAAGAACTCGATTCGTCGGTGAACTCGCTGATCTTCGCGCTGACGCTCGCGATCTTCCTGGTCTATCTCGTGATGGCCTCGCAGTTCGAGTCGCTGCTGCATCCGTTCGTGATCATGTTCTCGATCCCGCTCGCGGCGGTCGGTGCGGTGCTCGCCCTGAAACTCACGAACAACGCGATCAGCGTCGTCGTGTTCATCGGCCTGATCATGCTCGTCGGCATCGTCGTGAAGAACGCGATCGTGCTGATCGACCGTGTGAACCAGTTGCGCGAGGCCGGCGTCGACAAGCGCGATGCAATCGTGCAGGGTGCCGAATCGCGCCTGCGCCCGATCGTCATGACGACGCTCTGCACGCTGATCGGCTTCCTGCCGCTCGCGATCGGTCTGGGCGACGGCGCCGAGGTGCGCGCGCCGATGGCGATCACGGTGATCGGCGGCCTGCTCGTGTCGACCTTGCTGACGCTCGTCGTGATTCCGATCGTCTATGACCGCCTCGACTTCCGCGGCGACGCCTGGTACCGCGCACGCGCCGAGCGTCATGCGGCGCGCAAGGCCTCGGCGACGCTGGAACCCGCGGAGCACACGTCATGAATCTCGCCGAGCTGAGCCTCAAGCGTCCCGTCACCATCACGATGTTCTTCCTGTCGATGATGGTGATCGGGCTGATCGCCGCGGTCCGGCTGCCGCTGGAGCAATTCCCCGACATCGAGTTCCCGTTCCTGTTCGTCGACGTGCCTTATCCGGGCTCGACGCCGGCGGAAGTCGAGCGCGTGCTCGCGCGGCGCGCCCCCGGCCGCGACCCTGGGCCCGAACATCGTGACCGTCTCCAGCCTGACCAAGGTGTTCGGCCTGTTCGCGCTGAAGTTCGGCTGGCTGGCCG
>CAMLLF010000509.1 GCA_946480705.1 uncultured Lysobacteraceae bacterium
TGAACCGTCTCGTCGACATCGATGCGCAGGGCACCATCGTCGACGGCAACACGGCCGTTTCGTCGCCGCTGCGCACGCGCGCCCGCGCGCTCGCGGCGAATGCGCAGGGCGATACCTTCGTCGTCAGCGCCGCCGCCGGCGCGTCGACCTATCGCGTGCGCCGCACCAAGTCCGACGGCAGCACCGCCTGGGACGTCGAGTTCCCGGGCGTGTTCGATCTGGCCCAGGCCACCGCGACGAACGAGCGCGTCTGCGTCTCCGAAGTCCAGGAACTGCAGGGCGAACCCGAGAACCGCGTGCGCTGCCTCGACGTCGCCGACGGCCGCTCGGTCTGGTTCCGCGAGATCGAGGAACCGCTGAACTTCCGCTCGCGCAATCCGCTGCCGGCGAGCATGTTCCGCCTGCGCGAGGACAGTCATCTCGTGCTGTCCTACGTCTTCCACGGCGCGCAGCTGTTCGATCCCTCGGGCGCGTCGGAAATGCATCTCGCGACGACCGAGCGCACGCCGCTCGCCGACATCAACGGCGACGGCGATTCGGTCGTGGTCGAACGCCTCGCGACGACGCCGTCGACCGGCGACGAAGGCAAGCTGATCCGCCGCAACAGGAACGGCCGCACGATCTTCGAACTGGATCTGCCGTCGGTCGGCATCCAGCCGCAGCAGCTGCGCATCGACGACAACGACAACGTGTTCGTCGTCGGCAAGGACACGCCGTCGTCGTCGGACACCTTCGCCTGGCTCATCGACGCCAACGGCGACGTGCGCTGGAAGCGCGGGCTTGAAAGCATCGTCAACACGACCGTGCACCTGCATCTGTCCGACGATTCGCTGATCGTCGAGCGCCGCTTCGGCACGCCGCGCGTCGACGCGCGCGTGTCGATCGAAGTGATCCGCAACGACGTCGGCACGCGCCGCTGGCGCAAGACCGTCGCCGGCGACCGCGCCGACTTTGACGCGGTCGCGCGTCGCATCGTCGTGTTCGGCACCGGCGACGGACGCTGGGACGTGGACAGCTACAGCATCGAGAACGGCAGCGCGCTTTCCGCCGAGACCATCGCCTGCGCCGCGGACGACTGCACGCTCGGCGGGGCCGCCGCGGAAGGCGGCCTCGCCCGCGTCGCCGGTGCCGATCGCAGCGCCGCGCGCGCCTACGCCAACGACGCGACCGTGCGCGTCGACCAGATCGGCCTCAACGGCGCCTGGGGTTCGTACTACGGCGAGGGCGAAGGCCTCGTGCTCGACTGGCTGCCGCAGGCGCGCCTGATCTTCATGCCGTGGTTCACCTACTCGCTCGACGGCGGAAACGAGACCGCGGGCCAGCGCTGGTACGTCGCACAGGCCGCGAACGTGCCGGCCGGCGCGCGCAGCGCCGCGATCGAGATCTACTACGTGACCGGCGGCGTCTTCGATTCGGCCGAGCCGCGCGTGACCACGCGCGTCGGCAGCGGCACGCTGAGCTTCAGCGACTGCGCGAACGGCAGCTTCAGCTACGTGTTCGATCCGCGCTACAACGGCGGCGCCGCGGGCACGATCACGCTGTCGCGCCTGTCGCCGGCAACGCAGCCGTGCATCCTCGCCGACGGCAGCGTGCAGCCGGCCGCATCGCCGCGCCCGGCCAGCAAGGGCTTCGACGCGCGCCAGAGCGGCTCGTGGTACGAACCCGCGACCGGCGGCCAGGGCATGCAGCTCACCGTACAGCCCGACGGCGTGTTCTTCGCCGCGTGGTTCGCCTACGACGTCGCCGGCAATCCCGACGACAACGGACGCCAGCACTGGTTCACGCTGCAAGGCGACCTGTCGCAGGCGGTCAACGGCAAGGTCGATCTCGTCATCGTGCAGACCGTCGGCGGCGCGTTCGACAGCCGCGCGACGCGCAACCGCTACATCGCCGGCCAGGCCACGCTGCAGATGCACGGCTGCGACCGCGCGACGCTGACCTATCGCTTCGGCAACGACGAACGCATCGGCGCGTTCGCCGGCAAGACGGGCGAGCTCGAGATGATCAAGGAAGGCAGCTGCGGGCCCTGAAGCGCATTTGATTCACGCAGGCCCGGAATAAAGTGGAAACTTTATGATTTTCCGATCGTTGCAGATTAGCATTGTCGCTGCCGCCGCCACGTTTTCTACGGCGGCCCAGTGCTGGGACACCGCAGCGATCGTGCCGGCCGGCGAGATGGCAGTCCCCGCCCGCCTGGAGCGCCTGCACCTGCGCGCGGACGGCAGCGGCTGGGCCGACGGCCGTAACGGGCAGGTTTTCCGGTTGAAGGACGGACGGTTCTCGCGGACCGAAGCACCGTCCTCATTCGGCGAGCTGCGAACCGTCCACATCGCCGCGGCCGCTTCGGACGGCGGCGCGTGGGCCTATGTTCATGCCAGCGGGCCCTGCGAACTGCATCGGTATTCGAGCGAAGGACGCGTCCGCTGGCGCGTCCGGCAATGCGGCGAGGTCGTCGGACTCTCCGACGGTTCCGCCTGGGTTGCCGAGTTCGAAAACTACACGACGAGCGCCGTAGCGCTCCTCGGCAACGATGGAACGCGATCGTCGGCGCCCGACGCGACCACCCGGCAGGATCTGGCAGGAGCGTTCGGCGAACGGCGACTCTTCGCAGTTCCGGGCAGCGACGACGTCATCTTCGTCGGCTCGGTTCCGGCAGGCGGCGCCGGCTACCACGCGCAGATCGTGCGGCTGGATGCAGCGGGACACGCGCGCTGGCGCTGGCGCTCGACCGAAACCTGGGCGTTCGGAACTCGCGCCGTCGTCACGGCCGACGGAGACATCGTGCTCGCCGGCAACGCGACCTCACCGGTGTCTAGCAGCTACAAAGGCTGGCTGCAGGTCGCGCGCGTGTCCGCCGACGGCCGCCAGCGCTGGGTCAACCAGGCGGCCGCTCGTATTGATGGCGGAGTCGCGTCGCTGCTGGGCAATCGCGATGGCAGCGTGGTCGTACATGTCGGGAAGGAATCTCCGGCAAACGAAATGATGCTGGTACGACTCAATGCGGACGGATCGAAAGCATGGGAAACCGGCGTCGCGATCTATCCTGCCGACGAGTACCACCCGTTTCTCGCGATAAAGGAAGCGGCGGACGGCGGCACGATCATCGTCGGTGCCTACCTCGATCAGCGTTTCGTGCGCATCGATCGGAGCGGATCGATCCGCGTCGATCGCCCCGTCGTCGGTAGTGCCGTCGCAGTCGCCGGCGATGCGTTCTATCTCGTCGGCCCGACGCACGCGCCGCTTTCGCGCGTCACGGACGACGGCGACGTCGTGCCGACACCTTACAGCGGCGCAACCGTGACTGGCGAAACAGAACTCCTCGCGTCTGCGAGCGGAATGGACGATGCCGAATACGTGCTGACCACCGACCGAGACCAGAACTACGATCGGAACGGACCGCACTTCACGATCGCACGCAGCGGTGGAGACGGCGGTATCGCGTGGCGCCTCGATCGTGCCGACGAAATACACAGGGCCGCGATGAGCGCGAACGCCAGGCGCGTCTGCAGCATCGTGAGACGCACACGGACCACTGCGGCGAATCAGACGCAAACTCCGGCGTTCCTGGAATGCTTCGACGCATCGACCGGCAGATCGCTGTGGGAGCGCGATCTCGGCCCACTCACCAGCGGCGGCATGTCGGTAGTCGTGCTGCCGGACGACAAGGTCGTCGTCGGCTTGTCGGCGAACGAGTTCCATCGCATCGAGCTCTTCGACGCGAACGGAACGTCGCTCCGGCTGACCTTCGGAGACCGGTACGCAGCGGGCTTCGCCACGAACCGGGAGGGTTTCACGGCGGTCGTGCAGTACGAAAGCGCTGCGAGCGGCGCTGTCGGTGCACGCCGAGCGCGGCTCGATCGCGGCGATC
>CAMLLF010000510.1 GCA_946480705.1 uncultured Lysobacteraceae bacterium
CGTCGCCGTGGAATCGATGCGCAGCGGCGAGCCCCACTGCAGACGGCCGCGGTCGAAGCGGATATCGGCCCACCAGCCGCCCTGCGTGGCGCGCTCGGGATCGCTGACCTTGACGTTGCGCAGGCCCAGGCGCGTGCCATCCAGCACGAAGTCTTCCGCGGCGAGGTCGGCGCGCGCGAGCTGCGCGGCGACGTCGACATCGCCGCTGAATTCCAGATCGTTCGCCGCGAGCCGCGCCTGCCGGGCCTGCACCTGCAGACGTCCCT
The DNA here is from genome assembly GCA_946480705.1 of uncultured Lysobacteraceae bacterium. Next base: position 267 of record CAMLLF010000510.1, read on the forward strand.
TGCCGGCCTTGCCGGCGGCATCGAGTTCGATGTCGCCGCTGAGCTGACCGCGGCCGCCGAGAAAGCGCAGCGCGTGACCGGGCAGATAGCGGTTCAGCGCGAGCAGGTCGGGCACGTCGGCGCGGTCGAACGCGAGACGCGCGTGCAGCGAATCGCGGAACGCGATGACGTGGCCGGTCGAGCGCAGTTCGAGCCGCAGATTCCTGCCGCGCACCATGGCCTTCTGCGGCGTGTCGACGGCCGCGACATCGAACTGCTGCACCGCGATGTCGACGCGCGGACGCAGTTCGCCGGCCTCGCTGTCGACGCGTCCGTCGGCGCGCGCGCGACCGGTGAAGCGCTGGCCGTGCACGTCGGCATGCAGCGCGACGTCGGGAATCGTCAGCGTGCTGCCGGCATCGATGCGGCCGTCCTTGAGCAGGATGTTCGCGACGATCTCGCCGGCGCCGGCCAGCGACAGCCAGCTCGCTTTCGCGAGCAGCGGACCGAACCAGTCCAGCGAATCGAAGCGCCAGTGCAGTGCGACCGAGCCGGATACGCGCGGCAGCAGCGGTGGCGCCTTGTCGTGCGGAATGATGTCGCGTCCTGCAATGACGAGATCGGCGGCGATCCGCCCGGTGCCGTCGGGCGGCGGCGGCAGATCGAGCGCGAACGCGATCGATTCGCCGATCTGCGCCTTCACACGTGCCTGCTGCGTCCACTGCCGGCCGCGCGAATCGCTCGCGTGCAGCGGCACGTCGATCGTCAGTGCGCCGCCCTGACGCAGCTCGCCACGCTGCAGCGCGAGGTCGACCTGCACGCGGCCGCCTGCGCCCTTGTGCACCGCGCCACGCCAGCGCGGCTCTTCGTCCATGTGTACGAGGAATGCGGGAATGTCGCCGTCGAGCTTCAGGCCGATCTCCGCGAGCGCGAGCCGGTGCCAACCCGAGGCCTGCTCGCGCGTGTGCCGCGGCAGCGCGAACTCGGCCGCGAGCGTGCCATCGCGCAGCCAGTCGACGTCTCCATGCTGCAGACGCAGCGTTTTCAACTGTGCGCGGGAAGGAAATATTTCCAACGCGCCGCCGCGCAGCTGCTTCCAGAGACCGAATTCCGCCGGCCCGTGCCCGGTCAGCGTGTGCGTACCCCAGCGGACTTCGCGCAGGCTGTCGGTCGCGATGCGCGGAAAATGCAGTACCCAGCCACCGGGACGCGGCTCGGGCGGCGCCAGTTCCTCGGCGAGATCGAGCGCACCCGAGACGTTGTGTGCCAGTACGCCGGGCACGCGCAATTCGCGCCGCAGCAGTGGCAGCAGTGCGATGCGCCCGGCGAGCTCGTCGGCCGACGCTTCCCAGCGAATCCGCCGCGCATGGCCGCGCAAGGTTGCGCGCCACAGCTTCACGTGGCCGGGATACAGGCTCAGCCCGCGCTCCCAGTGCAGCGTGAAGCGGTCCGGCTTGCGATTGATGACGCCCGGCGCGAATCCCGCGTTGAGAAAGATATTCGCGGCGAGCAGGTACAGCGCAAACAGCACGACCAGCATCCAGCCGATTCGACGCAAGGCTCTGGCCACGACGCGCACTCCGGCAGTTGGCCTGCCGAGGATGCCTCAAGCGCGCGCGGCTCCGGTAGCGGCGCCGTCAGATCGCGCCGGTACGGCGTCGGCGACGGCAGGGCGCGCCGGCGCTTGCGCCGCGCGCCGTGCCGTCGTGGCAGCGGACGCCGTTCATCGCCTCAACCCGGGGACATCACGAGCCGGACTCCGCCCGACGCGCAACGCCGGCAGCAACCTGCCTGCCTTCCTGCTGCGCCTTGTACACCGCGAGCAGCGCTTCATAACGCTGCTGGCCGACCGCCTGCGTGAACTGGCGCTTGACCTGCACGTACGACGCCTTGAATTCCGGATATGCCGCCGATGCGCCGAACAGCATCGCGACCTGACGCGTATTCAGGCCGGACTCGGCCGCGAGCACGTCAAGATTGATCGTGGTATCTGCCATTGCCGAGGAACCGCACAGGGCCAGGGCAAGCGCAAAGTAACGGGCTTTCATGATGACCTCCACTCGGGCAAGTCGGACTGCGGGCCGACGCCGCGCGATCGTCGCGATCGCCTGCCGCCGCGGACTGCGCGCCGGCATGGTCATCTGATGCGATAGGAGGACGCGGTGTTGCGCGCGCGTCCGATAGCGGCAAGAAACGTACACTGCGGGCGTGACGTTCGGCAGAACTGCAACGCGCCTGGGCGAGGTTGCGGGAAATGCTGCGCAATTTGCGCAACGAGAGAATGACCAGGCGGAGTGTTTTAGGAACTGGAGAACAGCGCTTCGCGCGAGCCAGGACGCTTTCTCGAGTTCCTGGCCACTACGCTCTATTTCTTCGCTTCGCGTTCGCCTCGAACCAGCTTGCCCGCAGCGGCCGCGGCAGATAGCGGCCGGCACCGCGCTCGGCGCGCAGGTCGCCGTCGGTCCAGCACAGCCTGCCGGCGGCGATCGTGTGGCGCGCGAGACCCTGCACGGTGCGGCCTTCGAAGATGTTGAAATCGACGTTCTGATGATGCGTCTTCGCCGAGATCGTGCGCATGGCCTGCGGATCCCAGACGACGAGGTCGGCGTCGGCGCCCACTTCGACGGCGCCCTTGCGCGGATACAGGTTGAAGATGCGCGCCGCATTCGTAGACGTGACGGCAACGAATTCGTTCGGTGTCAGGCGGCCGCTGTTGACGCCGTAGTGCCAGAGCACGCCCATGCGGTCTTCGATGCCGCCGCAGCCGTTCGGGATCCGCGTGAAGTCGTCCTTGCCGGCGGCTTTCTGCGGCGCGCAGAACGTGCAGTGGTCGGTCGCGGTCGTGTGCAGGTGACCGGCCTGCAGCGCCTGCCACAGCGCTTCCTGGTGCTCTTTCGGCCGAAACGGCGGGCTCATGACGTGCGCGGCGGCGCGCGTGAAATCCGGATCGCGGTAGACCGAGTCGTCGATCAGCAGATGCCCGCCGAGCACTTCGCCGAACACGCGCTGGCCTTCGCCGCGCGCACGCGCGATTTCCTGCACGGCTTCGCGCGCCGACACGTGCACGATGTAGAGCGGCACGCCGATGACTTCGGCAATCCGGATCGCGCGATTGGCCGCTTCGCCTTCGACCGCACTCGGCCGCGACAGCGGATGCGACGACGGGCCGGTCCTGCCTTCGGCCATGAGCTGCTTCTGCAGCTGGAACACGAGTTCGCCGTTTTCCGCATGCACGGTCGGCAGCGCGCCGAGTTCCAGCGCGCGGCGGAAACTGTTCACGAGGATTTCGTCGTCCGCCATGATGGCGCCCTTGTACGCCATGAAGTGCTTGAAGCTGGCGACGCCGTGTTCGTGCGCGAGGATGCCCATCTCGCGATGCACGGATTCGTCCCACCAGGTGACGGCGACATGGAACGCGTAGTCCGACGCGGCTTTCTCGGCCCAGCCGCGCCAGGCGCGGAACGCATCGAGCAGCGACTGCTTCGGATTCGGAATCACGAAGTCGATGATGCTGGTCGTGCCGCCGGCGAGACCCGCGGCCGTGCCCGAATAGAAGTCATCGCTCGCCACGGTGCCCATGAACGGCAGTTCCATGTGCGTGT
>CAMLLF010000511.1 GCA_946480705.1 uncultured Lysobacteraceae bacterium
GACGGCGTCGCTCGGACTGACCGGATGGCCGGCGACCGCAGCCAGGAAGCAGAAGCGCTTGTACTCGCGGATCGCGCCATCGGCATACGCCTCGCTCCAGCCGTGCTCGCGCGCGAGACGGCGCGCGAAGGTGAGGGCGCAGTCCGAGGTGCCGAAATCGTGCGCCGCCAGGCGCTGCCACAGTTCACGCTGCTGTTGCGACCACGTCGAATCGACATCCGTCATGACGGTCTCCGCTGGCCCGGGCAGCGCCACATTACCCTGCGCCGGCGACAAGCGAAACCCGGCGATCCCGGCAGTGAGGCGATTCTCAAATGCCGGCCTGAACCTATTGGCAGGAAACAAAAATACGAGTATCTTCGACCGCACTGTGTTTGCCTGGGTCACGGTAAATTGTGGCCTGATGCAGTTGATCCCTGGATCCGCTTCATCGATTCGCCCTGCTTGCTCCCTGCAACCTCAGTCTCGGTCCGGATGCACCGCGATCGTGATATCCCTAAATTGTTTCATGGAGTTAAGACATGTCGAATCGTCAGACTGGCACCGTTAAGTGGTTCAACGACGCCAAGGGCTTTGGTTTCATCACCCCGGAAAGCGGCGCTGACCTGTTCGTGCACTTCCGCGCGATCCAGGGCACCGGCTTCAAGACCCTTCAGGAAGGCCAGCGCGTGAGCTTCGTCGCCGTGCAGGGCCAGAAGGGCATGCAGGCCGACCAGGTTCAGGTCATCTGATCCAGCGGTCCAGATAGTTTGAAAAGAACCCCGGGTGGAAACGCCCGGGGTTTTTTCTTGGCCGGCTTTCGCGGAGCCGGTTTTTTCTTGCGTGCGTTCCGGCTAGCCTCGGCGCGTTACGGCGAACGTCGAAGGCTTCGACGTTCCCGCGGCGCAGTGATGCGCCGCCCGCGATCGGCGCGTCGGCGCCTGATCGGCGGTTCCACAAAAGGGGGGCTTCCGGATCATGTGGCGCGACGCGTACAAGAATCTCTATGTGCAGGTGCTCGTCGCCGTCGCGGTCGGCATCACGCTGGGTCATTTCGATCCGCAGCTCGGCGAACGCATGAAGCCGTTCGGCGACGGCTTCATCAATCTCGTGAAGATGGTCATCGGTCCGGTCATCTTCGTGACGATCGTCGTCGGCATGGCGCGCATGGGCGACCTGCGTCATTCCGGGCGCGTCGGACTGAAGGCGCTGATCTATTTCGAAGTGCTGACGACGCTCGCGCTCGTGATCGGTCTCGTCGTGGCGAACCTCGCGGAGCCGGGCACCGGCCTCGAGATCCACCCGGGCGATCTCGACCCGAAGAAAACCGCGAGCTATGTCGAGGCGGCCAAAGAGCAGTCGCTCGCCGCGTTCCTGCTCGGCATCATTCCCAAGAGCCTCGTGTCGGCGTTCGTCGACAACAACCTTCTGCAGGTGCTGCTGGTCGCCGTGCTGTTCGGCGTCGCGATGACGCAGTCGGGACCGGCCGGACGGCGCGTGCTCGATCTGCTCGACGAACTCTCGCAGGTGCTGTTCAAGATCGTCGCGCTCGTGATGCGCGCCGCGCCGATCGGCGCGTTCGGCGCCATGGCGTTCGCGATCGGCAAGTTCGGGCTCGGCATGCTGGTGTCGCTGGGCTGGCTCATGCTCTGCGTCTACGCGACCTGCTTCGTGTTCGTGTTCGGCGTGCTGGGGCTCGTCGCGCGCTGGTCGGGCTTTTCGCTGTGGCGCTTCCTCGTCTACATCCGGCGCGAGATCGTGCTCGTCGCGGGCACGTCGTCGTCGGAGTCGGCGCTGCCGCGCCTGCTGCTGCGGCTGGAACAGGCCGGCTGCGACCGCTCGGTCGTCGGCCTCGTGCTGCCGACCGGCTATTCGTTCAATCTCGACGGCACCTGCATCTATCTGACGATGGCCTCGATCTTCATCGCCCAGGCCGTCGGCGCTGAGCTGACCCTGCATGACGAACTCGTGCTGCTCGGCGTGCTGCTGCTGACCTCCAAGGGAGCGGCCGGCATCACCGGCGCGGGCCTCACGACGCTGATCGCGACGCTCGGCGCGCTTGCGGGCAAGGTACCGGTCGAAGGCGTCGCGCTGGTGATCGGCGTCGACCGTTTCATGTCCGAGGCGCGCGCGATCACCAACGTGATCGGCAACGCCGTCGCCACGATGGTCGTCGCGCGCTGGGAGGGACTGCGCGACGACGCGAAGATGGAAGCCGCGTTCGCTGCCGGCCCGCAGGACGCGCTGCCGGAAACCGCGCCGGCACCGACTTGATAAGGCGTCATCGAGCCCTCATGCTGCGCCGCGTCGCCAACGTGCGCGTTGGCCTTCCCGCCCGAATCCGGGCGCCATTCCGAGAAATTCCCACATGCAGATTGCCGACCGCTGCGTCGCCGCGTTTCACTACACCCTGACCAACGACCAGGGCGAGATCATCGATTCGTCCGCCGGCCGCGAGCCGCTGACCTACCTGCACGGCTCCGGCAACATCGTGCCGGGTCTCGAACGCGAGATGAGCGGCAAGCGCGCGGGCGACACGTTCAATGTCGTCGTCGCTCCCGAGGAAGGCTACGGCGTCCATCACGACGGCCTCGTCCAGTCGGTGCCGCGCGCGGCGTTCCAGGGTGTCGATACGATCGAGCCGGGCATGCAGTTCCACGCCAACGGCCCGCAGGGTCCGATGACGGTGACGGTGACCGCGGTCGACGGCGAAACCGTGACGGTCGACGGCAACCATCCGCTGGCCGGCCAGGCGCTGCATTTCGCGATCGAAGTGACCGAGGTGCGCGAAGCGACCGCCGAGGAAGTCATGCACGGCCACGTGCACGGTCCGGGCGGCCATCACCACTGATCCGCGCCGCGGGCGAGCCGGCGATCCAACCACGACGAGGTGAAGCATGACAACGGCGTACGACTTTTCCGCGACGACCCTCGACGGCGACGAACAGTCGCTGAAGGCGTACAAGGGCAAGGCGCTACTGATCGTCAACGTCGCGTCGAAATGCGGTTTCACGCCGCAGTACACGGGACTCGAGGCGATGTACCGCAAGCACAAGGACGAGGGGCTCGTCGTGCTCGGCTTCCCCTGCGATCAGTTCGGCCATCAGGAGCCCGGCGACGCCGACGAGATCCGCAATTTCTGTTCGCTGACCTACGACGTCAGCTTTCCGATGTTCGCGAAGATCGACGTCAACGGCGACAAGGCGCATCCGTTGTACAAATGGCTGAAAAGTGAAAAATCCGGCTTCCTCGGCACCGAGGGCATCAAGTGGAACTTCACGAAGTTCCTGATCGGCCGCGACGGCAGCGTCGTCAAGCGCTACGCGCCGACCGATACACCGGAAAAGATCGAGAAAGACATCGGCAGCGTGCTCGGCTGAAGCCGCGGACGCCGATGCATGACGACGAAGGCGGCCTCCGGGCCGCCTTCGCCGTTTGCGCGTCAGGCTTCGAAATCGGCGGCGAAGATCGGGTCGGGCGCGGTGATCGCGATCGGGCCGTTCATGCCGACGTGGTTCTCGCAGTTGTAGTGCAGCGAATTCGGCGCGTCGGCCGGAACGACGAAGGTGATGTCGATGGTCCCGGTCGCGCCGTTGTTCGTCACCCCGTTGTCGTAGCGGAAATTCGGCCCGGGCGCATTGATCGTGTTGATGTTGAACGGGTGAATCGCACTGACGTTGTTGAGATGGAACACGTAGGTACCGCCGCGCTGCAGCGTCAGTGCCGGATTCGTCTGGCCGTTGATGGTCCACGAACTCGAACCACCGGCGCTGACCTGGAATGTCTGCGTGACGCCGCCGCGCGTCGCGTTGCCGGCGGCCAGGGACGAAGCGCTCGCGGCGACGGCGGCGAGGGCGAGCACAGTGCG
>CAMLLF010000512.1 GCA_946480705.1 uncultured Lysobacteraceae bacterium
CGGGAACATCGACCTCATTCCGTTCCATGCGGGCCAGACGTTGAGCTGGACCTTCGCCGGATAGTCAGCCGCCCTTGGCGCCCGATCCGCTCGGCCCGATGACCGCGCCGAAATGTTCTTCGACAACCGAATAGCATTCGCAGGCGTGGCGCTTCAGCCCGGCGCGATCGACGACGATCACGCGGCCACGGCGCGCGGCGATCAGGCCCTGGTCCTGCAGCGATCCGACGACCGCGTTGACGGTAGTCCGCTGCACTCCAAGCAGCCCGGCGAGCGCCTCCTGGGTAAGCTCGATCCGGTCGCCGGCGCGCGGCTGGAAGTCGCGCAGAACCTGCAGCCGGTCGGCGCTGCCGCCACGTCGGCGACGACGAATGCGAGCGGACAGCAGACCTTCAACGTGACCGCGCCCGAACTCGTGATCACGAATGCCGCCGGTCAGCAGCCGTCGGCGTCGTGCCAGTTTCGGGTCGCGAATGTCGGCGGCGCCGGGCTGCTGTCGTTCCGGACGGGCAATACCTGCACGATGACGCTGTCGCCATTTCCGCCGGCGTGCGGTAATCCGTGAATGACGCGCAGGTGCGCTGCCGCGAGAGCAGTTTGGTGGACGGGGGCTAGGATGAGCTCGGCACTATGTATGCGTTTGATCATTGTTTCTTTTGCAACTTATTGCGCTGCTGCAACTGGTTCGGGCGGTGACGCCGATTTCCCTGCCGCAGTGTTCTTGCTCGACAAAAGGAAGATTGATGAATACCGCCCGCTCGCGCTTGCCGGCGATCGGGAGAAGGCGCTTGCGATCTACAGCCATTATTCGATGTTCGAGGACAACGATATCGATGCGGAGTTTTGGTTGCGCGTGATCGCCGAGCATGACGATTGCTATGCGATAAAAGAGTACGTTCGAAGGGCGAGGGCTACCCCCCGACTGAACACTGAAAGCAGGATGGCCTTGTGGAAGGAACGAGAGCGAAAGGCATGTCGCAATCGGGAGGCTGATCCTTGAGCGTGGGGGTGGGGAACGCAGGTGATCAAAGAGCTTGTCGTCTTCTATCTGATCCTCTCGTCCACGAGCAGAATCGCGTGACTGGCATGCGTTCTCGAACGCCTGGGGAATCTCGGCGATGGGCGCGCGAGACAGCGATCGGCTACTACGAGACAGGAAATCGACTCCGATGCCGCCGAGCGAGTTCGGGAACTCCGACAGCGATGGCGCCGCGACAAGTGAACTTACAGGCTCTCAGTAGTGCGGCGCACGACTGGGTGATTTCCGGCATTGCTTTCGATGAAACTGACCGTAGATTTTTCCATTTTCACGCAAGGGCCGGCCGCGTTCGGCAACGTCCATGGAAAAATCGACGTGCCGGTTCCGCCCATGGTCGGTGGGTGACGTCATCAGGTTCTGGAACACGAAGCCGGGCGTGAACCTGCCGGCGTGCGGATTTCGAATCGCCTCGTCATGGAGCATCGGGGAATGAACGCGAACAGCGACATTCTTCAGGTAGGGCTGAGCGATCTGACGGTTCCGACGGCCGCCGACGCGCGTGCGGTTGCCGAGTATTTCGAGCGCGGTTTCGGATTGTTCGCCGATGTTTACGGTGACGCTGAGTGAGCGCCGCGGGAGTTTCCGACGGGATTCATCGGACCGCGATGCTGCACTGCGCGGCTACGCGAATTCCTCACCGCTTCAACTGATAGACCTCATACCCGTTGTCGCCGACATCGAGCAGCATGAGCACGCGTTCTTCCGCGATACCCCAGACGGCGCCGACGGAGTCGCTTTCGCGTGGCGACGCAGCGCCGTCGGCCAAGCTGTAGCCGACCTGCGGATCGTCGTTGACGGTCGCGCCGCCGACGAAGGTCCAGTCGCCGGTGCCGCCCTCGGGCGGCAGCAGCCAGCCGCTGCGGCGCTGCGAGCCGCTGGTCTTCTCGAAGAACAGGCGGCCGTCGCGGTTCGTGATGCGTGCCTTGAACCAGGGATAGGTGTAGATGCCGTAGCTGCCGCCCTGCAGCGAGCGGACTTTCCAGTCGCCGCTCAGTGCGGTGTCGGTCAGGGCGCGGTGGGGTTCGGCGAGCAGTTCCTCGACGACGGCCTTGGCGTCGGCGTCGCTCCTGGGGATTTCGGGATTCGCATTGATCGCTTCGACGCGGCGCGCGGCGTCTTTCAGGCGGGCTTCGTGTTCGGGCCACAGCGCGGCGTCGCCGGCGTTCGCGGCGGCGGCGAGGGTCAGCAGGGCGGCGGCGAGCAGGCGGCGGACGAGGATTCGCATGGTCGGGTCCCGTTGCGTCGGGGCGTCAGTTCGAGAAGAAGAAACGCGCAATGTGGAAAAAGATTGGCGCGGCGAAGCTGACCGAATCCATGCGGTCCATCATGCCGCCGTGGCCTTCGATCATGCTGCCCCAGTCCTTGGCGCCGAGGCTGCGCTTGACCGCCGACAGCGCGAGGCCGCCGAGCACGCCGCAGATCACGATGAGCAGCGACATGGCGGCCGACTGCAGCGGCGTGAACGGCGTGATCCAGTACATGGCCGCGCCGATGCCGGTCGCGGCGAGGCCGCCGCCGATCAGCCCTTCGACGGTCTTGGACGGGCTCACGAGCGGGGCGAGCTTGCGCTTGCCGAACAGCTTGCCGAACACGTACTGCATGACGTCGCTGATCTGCACGACGAGCATCAGATAGAGCAGCAGCAGCGCGCCCTGGTCCTCGAAGCCGGCGAGGTCGAGCACGAGCAGCGCCGGCGCGTAGCTGATGCAGTAGACCGTGATCATCACGCCCCACTGGATCTTCGTCGTGCGTTCGAGGAAGTCCTCGGTGTCGCCGGCGAACACGGCGAGTGCGGGCAGGCCAAGGAAGGCGTAGACCGGGATGAAGATCGAGAACAGGCCGTACCACTCGAGGTGGATGAGCCAGTACTGCAGCGGCACGAGCACGTAGAACGCGACGGCGAGCGGTTTGTGGTCGCTCGCCCGCGTCGGCGTCAGCGTGATGAATTCACGCAGCGCGAAGAACGAGATGAAGGCGAAGACGACGAGCGTCGCGTCGGCGCCGAGCCAGAAGCAGGTGCCGAGCACGGCGACCATGATCCACCAGGCGCGCACGCGTTCGTTGAGATTGCGGATCGTGCCGGTCTCGCCCTTGCGGCGCGCGAGCAGCCAGCCGATCGCGGAGGCCAGCGTCAGCAGCGCGACGATGCCGCCGAAGACCCAGACGAGTTTCTGTGCGGCGCTCATGCGGACGGACTCTTGATCGGGCCGGCCAGCGCGCAGACTTCCGCATGCGCGCGGCCGAGGAAATCGGCGCGCGCCTCGGCGGCGTCGCGCGCGAGCGGCGCGCCGAAGCGCACCGTGCAATAGAGCGGCAGCGGCACGTGCGATCCCTTGGGCAGGCTGCGGTGCAGGGTGTCGAGATACGCCGGCACCAGATGCAGGTCCGGGAACGCTTCGGCGATGCGGAACAGTCCGCCGCGGAACGGCTGCGGCAGACGGTCGGCCGTGCGAGTGCCTTCCGGGAACAGGATCAGCGAATCGCCCTGCGCGAGCGCGGCGAACACGGGTTCGAGCGGATCGCCGGCGCGTTCGTCGCGGCGGCGTTCGATCAGGATCGCGCGCAGCACACGGCCGGACAGATACGTCCGCAGACCCGGTTTGTCCCAGTAATCGCGCGCGGCGACCGGGCGGGTCACGGCGCGCTGCGCCGGTGTCAGCGCGCTCCAGATCGCGAGCGTGTCGAGATGGCTGCAGTGGTTCGCGAAATAGAGGCACTGGCCCGGCACGGCTTCGGCGCGCCACTGCGCGCGCGCGCCGACGAGGAGGCGCGTGATGCCGACGAGCCCGGC
>CAMLLF010000513.1 GCA_946480705.1 uncultured Lysobacteraceae bacterium
CGCTGGCCCGACTTTACCGTTTCAGAACGCTCGCGCAACCCGAACCGAACGCGCCAGGCGCGCCTTCAGCGCTCGACGATTGCGGTGACGCCCATGCCGCCCGCGGTGCATATCGAGATCAGGCCGCGGCCGCTGCCTTTTTCCTCGAGCAGCTTGGCGAGGTTCGCGACGATGCGCGCGCCGGTCGCCGCGAACGGATGGCCGTGCGCGAGCGACGAGCCATTCACGTTCATCTTCGCGGGATCGATACTGCCGAGCGGCGCGTCGAGGCCGAGGCGATTCTTGCAATAGTCCGCGTTTTCCCAGGCGCGCAGGGTGCACAGCACCTGCGCTGCGAACGCCTCGTGGATTTCGTAGAAATCGAAATCCTGCAGCGTCAGGTTGGCGTCCTTGAGCATCTGCGCGACGGCGACGGTCGGCGCCATGAGCAGCCCCTCGCCATGGACGAAATCGACCGCGGCGACTTTCGAGTAGGTCAGATAGGCCTGCGCCGCGAGACCCCGTGCCTGCGCCCAGGCATCGCTGGCCAGCAGCACGGCCGACGCGCCGTCGGTCAGCGGCGTGGAGTTGCCGGCGGTCAGCGTGCCCTGGCCCGAAGTCTTGTCGAAAGCCGGTTTCAGCGTGGCGAGTTTCTCGAGCGTGGTCTCGGGACGCAGGATGTTGTCGCGCTCGACGCCGCGGAACGGTACGACGAGATCCTTGTAGAAGCCGCGCTGATAGGCCGCGGCGGCTTTCTGGTGGCTTTCCCAGGCGAGCTTGTCCTGGTCTTCGCGCGAGATCTTCCATTCCTTGGCCATGAGCTCGCAGTGATCGCCCATGGACTTGCCGGTGCGCGGTTCGGCCACGCCGGGGAAATGCGGCTTGAGTTCGCTGAAGCTGAAGCCGCTCAGGAAGGTCTTGAGCTTGTCGAGCGGAGTCTTCGCGCGCGCCGCCGACAGCAGGCGCTGCTGCAGCTTGCGGCCGTAGACGATCGGCACGTCGCTGGTCGTGTCCGAGCCGCCGGCGACGCCGGCCTCGATCTGGCCCATCGCGATCTTGTTGCCGATGTGGATCGCCGTGTCGAGCGAGGTGCCGCAGGCGCGTGCCATCGTGATGCCCGGCGTGGTCGGCGCGAGGCCCGACGACAATGCCGCCTCGCGCGCGAGGTTCCAGTCCGACGAATGATGGATGACCGCGCCCATCGCGACTTCGCCGAGTTCGACGCCGTGCAGGCCGAACTTCTCGACGAGCGCGCCCAGCGTCTTGATCGACATGCCGAGGTTGCCGACGTCGGCATAGGCCGTGTTGTTGCGACAGAAGGGGATGCGTACCCCGCCGATGATGCCTACGCGTTGCTTGCTGCTGCTCACGATTCGCCTTCCTGCGGCTGAGGGGGAAGCGCCTGCTATCATCAGACGTTTCACGGTAGTTGCTTATTCTATGCCGTACGTTTTCGATCTTGACAGGCTGGAGTCGCTGGCCGCGGATGCGGCGGCGTTTCGCGACGCCGACCCGTATCCGCACGCCGTGTTCGAAAACTTCCTGAAGCCCGCGGCCGTGAACGAGATCGCCGGCGCGTTTCCGAAACCGGAAGACCGCCTGTCCTGGGACCGCTTCGGCGCGGTCGGCTACGAGGTCAAGCTCGGTTCGTCCGACGAAGTGCGTTTTCCGCCGGCACTGCGCCGTGCGATCCACGACCTCAATTCCGGGCCGTTCATCCGCTTCCTCGAACGCCTGAGCGGCATCGATCACCTGCTGCCCGATCCGGGCCTCGTCGGCGGCGGCATCCATCTGAGCCGCCAGGGCGATCATCTCGGCATCCACGCCGACTTCAACTGGCACGAAGGCCTGCAGGCGCACCGGCGCCTGAATCTGCTGATCTACCTGACCCCGCACTGGCAGCACGGCTACGGCGGCGAGCTCGAACTCTGGGACACGACCGGTACGCGCCGCGTGCGCACGGTCGAGCCGCTGTTCAACCGCGCGGTCGTGTTCGCGACGCGCTCGGACACCTTCCACGGCCACCCGAACCCCTGGGCCGCCCCCGACGGCGTCTACCGCCAGTCGATCGCGCTGTATTACTACACGACCCGGCGCCCGGCCGGGGAAGCCCGGGAGGCGCATGGGACTTTGTATAAAGGGTACAACGCGTAAAAAGCGAGAAAGAGTGCAGGGGAGCGGGAAACCGGCAAGAGCTGCCTCGGCTAGCTTTTGCTTTTTTCTCACTCCTCTACACGCTTTCCTCCTTCAACGCGCGTGCGACGCCAACGCCGCGATCGTGTACGACGCGCGCAAGCCTTCGGCCGGCGCGGCCGGCGGATATTCCTTGCCGGGCAGGAAGCTCGAGCGCTGGGCGATCAGGCGCACGGTTTCGTGGCAGAGCGCCGTCGATTTCGTCGGCATGCCGACGATGCTGAATTCGAGCACGCCGCGGCGGCCCAGGCGCACGGCGTGGCAGTCGACGACCTGTTCGTCGGAATTGGCGAGCACGCGTTCCTCGACCCAGTCGATCACCTGGCCGTCGAACTGCGGCGCCGCCGCGTAGCCGACCAGATCGCCTTGGCTCGTCATCACGCGCGATGCCGGTGTCTTGTTCGCGAGCGCGGCGTCGAGCAGCGCGGGTCCGTCGAGCGGTGCGGCGCCGACCCAGCCGTCGCTGTGCCAGCGTGCGGTCACGTGCCACGCGTCCGGATCGGCGAGCGACAGGCGTTCGTGGATGATCCAGGCGAGGCCGCGCGGATCCTCGGTGCGGCCTCGCGACTGGTCGAGGCGGCGCGCGTCGGTCGCGCTGATCAGGCGGAATTTCGACGGCACGTCGATGCTGACGCCGATCGCGTCGCGCGTGTAGGTGCCGCGATTGAACACGGCGCGTCGCGCGGCTTCGGCATAGCTCAGGGTTTCGACCGGTCGTTCCTGCGCGGTGACCGGGCGCGGGTTGTCGAATTCGGCGTCGCGCGGCTGCGTGTCGACCGCCGCTTCGCCGCCAGGGCCGGACTCGTCGGAATACTCGACGCCGCCGTTCTGTTCTTCGATCTGCTGCATGGTCTTCAGCACGACCTCGGGATCGTCGCTGAGCAGACCCTTTTCCTGTTCGGGCGTGAGCTTGTCGCCGTCCTCGCGCATCGCCTGCACGAGCGCCTGGCGCTCCTCCGGCGTGCCGAGCATATCCTTCGCCACGCGCGTCGCGCCGTAGTAGGCGATGCCCGAGCAGACGAGCATGCCCAGTACATGGAAGCGGATGTTGTGATCCGGCTCGTTCCAGTACTTGATCATCGCGACGATGAAATAGAACGGCAGCAGCAGGGTCAGGATGCCGTCGAGCGCGCTGGCGCGCCACACGCGCACGACCATCAGCAGCACGAACATCAGCGACAGCGCATAGCCGATCAGCATGATCTTCATGGGTAGGCCTCAGCGAGCGGTGACGGCGGCGATGTCGCCGCGCGGCACGGAGTAGCTGAGATCGCGCGACGGCAGCTGGATCAGCAGCGTGACCGCGTCGCGCGTGACCGCGGTCAGCGTGCCGATGTAGACGCCGCGCTGGCGCGTCTCGACGGCGACGCGCTGGCCGACGAGGCTCGTGACCGTGTCGTTCTCGGCCTGGGCGGCCGCGGCTTTCTTGTCCGCCTTCGACGGCGCTGCCGGCTTGACCGGCGCGGCCGGCGCATTCATGAGCTGCTCGACCTTCGCTTCGTCGGGCCCTGCGGCCACGGCGCATGCGGCCGCGAGCCATCCTGCCAACATCCACATTGCCCGCATGAAATCGTGACCCTGCAAGACCGGCCCCCCGGAGAGACCGCCGATTCTCCGGGGCGTCCCGCAGTGCCGCAAGCGACTATGTCGA
>CAMLLF010000514.1 GCA_946480705.1 uncultured Lysobacteraceae bacterium
CGAAGTGCTCGAGCGCCGCTCGCCGCGTCTCGTCGGCCGCATCGTCGAGCAGGATGGGCTCGTGCTCGTCGCTCCGGACGACCGCCGCGTGCATCAGGACATCCTGATCGCGCCGGGCAAGGATCTCGGCGCGCGTTCCGGACAGATCGTGGTCTGCGAGATCACCGAGCCGCCGGGTCTGCATCGCGGACCGATCGGCCGCGTGCTGGCCGTGCTCGGCGAGCGGCTGACGCCATCGCTGATCGTCGAGATGGCGATCGCGAGCCACGACATCCGGCATGAATGGCCCGACGCCGCGCTGCGCGAGGCGGCCGAGGTCGAGCCCGAAGTCACGGCCGCGGAAATCGCCGGGCGCAAGGATCTGCGCGGCGTGCCGCTCGTGACGATCGACGGCGAGGACGCGCGCGATTTCGACGACGCGGTATTCGCCGAACCCGTCTCGAGCGGGTTCCGCCTCGTCGTCGCTATCGCCGACGTGTCGCACTACGTGCAGCCGGAAAGTGCGCTCGACAAGGAAGCCTACGACCGCGCGACGTCGGTGTATTTCCCGGGATTCGTCGTGCCGATGCTGCCCGAGACGCTGTCCAACGGCATCTGTTCGCTGAATCCGAAGGTCGAGCGCCTGTGCATGGTCTGCGACATGCAGGTCGACCACGCCGGCGAGGTCACGAAGTCGAAGTTCTATCCGGCCGTGATGCGCTCGCATGCGCGCCTGACCTACAACCAGGTGTGGAAGGCGATCGGCGAAAAGGACGCCGACGCGCGCGCGCAGATCGGCAACCTGATGCCGCATATTGAACATCTGTACCAGCTCTACAAGGTGCTGGCCAAGGCGCGCAAGAAGCGCGGCGCAATCGATTTCGAGAGCGCCGAAGTGAAGTTCCGCCTCGCGCCGTCGGGCGAGGTCGTGCAGCTCGGCGCCGAACCGCGCAACGACGCGCACAAGCTCATCGAGGAATGCATGATCGCCGCCAACGTGCAGGCGGCGCTGTATCTGAGCAAGCTGCGCATTCCCGCGCTGTATCGCGTGCACGAGCCGCCGCCGGAAGGCAAATACCAGGACCTGCTGGAGTTCCTCAAGGATTTCAGCCTGAAGATGCCGCCGGCGACCGAAGTCGAACCCGGCGACTTCGCGGGGCTGATCAAGAAGATCCAGAAGCGGCCCGACGCGAGCCTCATCGAGTCGGTGCTGCTGCGCTCGCAGTCGCTCGCGGCATATCAGCCCGATTGCGGCGGTCATTTCGGCCTCGCGCTCGATGCCTACGCGCACTTCACTTCGCCGATCCGCCGCTATCCCGACCTGCTCGTGCATCGCGCGATCCGCCACGCGCTCGCCAAGGGCAAGCCGTCGACCTATCGCTACTCTCCGGCGACGATGGCGAGCATGGCTGTGCATTGCTCCAGCAGCGGCCGGCGCGCCGAGGAAGCGGAACGCGACGTCGACGAGCGCTACAAGTGCGCGTGGATGGAGAAGCACGTCGGCAGCGAATTCGACGGCATCGTGTCGGGCGTGACGTCGTTCGGCCTGTTCGTCGAGCTCGTCGATTCGAAAGTCACGGGCCTCGTGCACATCACGCAGCTGCCGAACGACTACTACCATTTCGATCCGATCCGGCATCTGCTGACCGGCGAGCGCCGCGGCCTGAAATTCCGCCTCGGCGACCCGGTCCGCATCCAGGTGCTGCGCGCGAGCCTGGAAGATCGCAAGATCGATTTCCGTCTCGTTGCGGACGACCACCAGGAGAAGAAGCGGCGATGAGCCATGAGCTGCTCGTAGGCATCAATTCGGTCGACGCGGCGCTGAGCCACGATCCGAAGAACATTGTGGAACTGTTTATCGAGACCGGCACGACGAACGCGCGGCTCAAGGAACTGTCCGAACGTGCGCGCGATCTCGGCGTGAAACCGCACGGACGCACGCGCGAGCTGCTCGACCGAATGACCGGCGGCGCGCGCCATCAGGGCGTCGTCGCGCAATACCGCGCCGCGCCGCCGCGCAGCGAGACCGATCTCGCGGCGCTCGTCGAAGCCGCCGGCCGCGAGGCGCTCGTGCTCGTGCTCGACGGCGTCACCGATCCGCACAATCTCGGCGCCTGCCTGCGCAGCGCCGAGGCGGCCGGCGTGACTGCGGTCGTCGTGACCAAGGACAAGGCCGTCGGCATCACGCCGATCGTGCGCCGCGCCTCCGCCGGCGCCGCCGACCGCGTGCCGTTCATCGCGGCGACGAATCTCGCGCGGACGCTGCGCGCGCTCAAGGACATGGGCGTCTGGCTGGTCGGTCTGGCGGGCGAAGGCGAACAGAGCTACTACGGCGTCGACCTCAAGGGACCCATCGCGCTCGTGATCGGCAGCGAAGGCGAAGGACTGCGCCGGCTGACGCGCGAGCAGTGCGACTTTCTCGCGCGGATTCCGATGCGCGGTTCGGTCGAGAGTCTCAACGTGTCGGTCGCCACGGGTGTCGCACTGTTCGAAGTGCTGCGTCAGCGCGGTTGACGTCGCGGCGGTCGGTCGCCGCAAGCGCAGTTCAGAACGACGAGGCGAGGGCGGCGCCAGCGTTGCCGGCGCCGAGCTCGGAACAGGCCGGCAGCAGCTGCGTCGCGCTCTCGACGTAGCCCGCGGGGGCGATCACGGTGACTGCGATCGCGCTCGCGTGTCCGCTGGGGCAACGCAGACGGCGATGCGCGAGATCGAGATCGGCGTCGGTCACGGCGAGGTGGGCGGCGAGATGCCACTCGTACCGATAGTCGGCGCCCTGCGGCCATGCTTCACAGCGATAGCCTTCCGATGTCGACGTGCACTGGAGACCGGCTGCGCCTACGCCGGCCGAGAAGATCATCGCAATGCCGACGAGGCAACGATGCAGCAAGGTCTGAACGGTGGACATGCACTTCCCCTGTGAAGTGGCGTGGCGGGCGCTGCGCGGATACCGCAGCGCAGCCGCCACGCTCAGGGGGCGCGTGGCGACTGCGATGCGACAGGGCGTTGCGGAGCCCGATGATTCCTACTCGTATCGGGATGGCACGCGGGCTCACGCATGTCGGTGCGAATTGTCACGAACCGTGACGCCGCTCAGTTGCAGGCCGGCAGTTCGGCCGAAGCGACGGAAGACGCGCCGCTGGGACCGATCACGGCGACGCTCAGCGTGCCGGCGCCGCAGCTGACCTGGCGGAACGGATTGCGTGCGTCGCTCGAAAACGTGCTGTCGTCGGACCAGCTGTAGCTGATCGCCTCGCCCTGCGGCCACGCTTCGCAGAGATAACCGCCGCCGCTGGCCGTGCACTGCAGGCTCGGATCCGCCGGCGGAGCGTCGATGGCGTCGACGGTGATGACGAGCGTCTTCATGTCGCATTCGTTCTCGATGACATTGGACGGTGCCATGTAGGCATAGCACTCCTCGCTGCAGAGCGCGCGCAGGCGCGTATGACACCACTCGTCGCCGCTGGCAGCCGCGTTGCTGGAATATGCGAATGCAATCAGTGCGGTCGAAGCGATCATGAAAATGGGACGGAACATGGATAGCCCCCCTTAGGCCGTAAGGAAAAGTTAAGGACCGATCGACACTCGCGAAAAGTCGTGAACGTCTCGACCGATGTTACAAGCGAACTCGCAAAAGGCCATGTGAACGGCTCACGCAGGGTTGTCAGAATCTGTGGCGGGCTCGTGCATGGGTTCGGTGTCGAGAAATTCGACGGCGCTCGTGCAGAGCGCGAGGCCGTTCGAGTAGTCGTTACCGGCGACGCACCACTCGCCGGGGTTGGCGCCGCGTGCGGGTCCGACGACTCGCGGTCGTCGATCCGGCCCGACCGCGGCACCCGGGCCACG
>CAMLLF010000515.1 GCA_946480705.1 uncultured Lysobacteraceae bacterium
GGCCTCGGCCTCCGCCTTGGAGTGGCCGTACACGTTGCGCGGCGCGACGGGCGCACGCTACGGCGGCGAGGTTGATCTCGCGCGTCATGGTCTGGATGCCGTAGTCGCTGAGGCTCACCGCGTAGTAGCCGGGGCGCGCCTGCTCGTCCGCGTGCGAGAAGCGCGAGCGGTAGCCGCTGCCGGGCTGGCTGCTGTCGCCGGGGTCGAGCTTCACCTCGCCGGCGATCGGCATCACGAGCACGTCGCCGAGATCGGAATGGCCGGTGCCGGAAAAATGCGTATGCGAGAAGCCGACGATGCCGTCGTCGTCGTAGCGGTAGCCCGCGGCCCAGCCGTAGGCCTGCTTGCGTTCGCGGATCTGCGTGTCGGGGCTCAGCTGGACCATGCCGAACGGCACGACCGCGCCCGGAAACGTGTGACCGTCGCCGCCCGTGCCGATGAACGGATCGACGGCCGCGTACGCGAGTTCGCCGCTGTCCGCATCGTCAGCGAGAACGGTGGACAGGCAGGCCGTGATGCCGAACAGGCCGAAGGCAATCCGCGCGAGCAGGGGCATGGGTGTTCCCGGAATTTGGATCGGTCTAAATTCAACCTAGCACGGTCGTACGGTTTCGGCTTGCTGCAGTGCAGAATGTGCGTGTCCCCGGGCACGGGCACACTCGAACCGAATTTGGATCGATCTAAACTTATGTCCGGATCCCGACGCCGCTCCGTCACGCTCAGCGACATCGCCGCCAGTTGCGGCGTGTCGCGCGCGACCGTGTCGCTCGTGCTGCGCCAGAGCCCGCTCGTGAATGCGCAGACGCGCGACCGCGTCGAAGCGGAATTCAAGCGCGTCGGCTACGTCTACAACCGCGCCGCCGCGAGCCTGCGCACGCGCCGGTCGAGCAGCGTCGCGCTCGTCGTCAATGACCTTTCCAACCCGTTCTTCGCGGAATTTGCGGCCGGCGTCGACGAGGCGCTCGCCGCGGCCGGTTTCGTGACGCTGCTCGGCAGCACCGGCGAGTCGGCCGAACGCCAGCAGGCCGTGCTGCAGTCGCTGATGGAACACGATCCGGCCGGCGTGATCCTGTCGCCGGCCGAAGGCAGCGAAACGGTGCGCGTGCGCCAGGCGGTCGGCGCGCACGCGCCGGTCGTCGTGTTCAACCGCGAGCTGCGCGACAGCGGCTGGGACCAGCTCAGCCTCGACAACGCCGACGGCGCGCGCCAGGCCGCGCAGCATTTGCTGCAGTGTGGACATCGCCGCATCGCGTTCTTCGGCGGCCACGCGGGATCGAGCTCCTGTCGTCAGCGCCGCGAGGGGTACATGCAGGCGCTGCAGGCCGCGGGGATCGAGATCGAGCCGCAATGGCTCGTCGAGACCGCGCCGACGCGGCTCGAAGCGGCGGCCCAGGCCGGCGCACTGTTCGCGCGCGAGCGCGCGCCGACCGCGGCAGTCTGCTACAACGACGCGGTCGCGCTCGGCCTGATGCTCGGCCTGCAGGCGCGCGGACGCGTGCCCGGCAGCGATTTCGCCGTGACCGGCTTCGACGACATTCCGGAAGCCGCGGTCAGCATGCCGCCGCTGACGACGCTCGCGGCCGATCCGCGCGCACGCGGCCGCCAGGCGGCGCAGCGGATCCTCGCGCGCGTCGGCCTTCGCGACGGCGCCGCGTCCGAGGACATCGCGCTCGATCGCGCGTCGCCGCCCGCGCACATCATCGTCCCCGTCCGCCTGATCGTGCGCGCGAGCACCTGCGCGCCGGCACGTCCCTGACACTCCGACCGGACCGCACCCATGCAGGCTCGCGCCAGCACGTCCCCGCGCATCGCGCTGATCGTCACGACGACGATCTTCTTTCTCTGGGGCTTTCTCACGAGCCTCAACGACGTGCTGATTCCGCATCTGAAAGCCGTGTTCGAGCTGAACTACGCACGCAGCATGCTCATCCAGTTCACGTTCTTCGGCGCGTATTTCGTGATGTCGCTGCCGGCCGGACACGTGGTCGCGCGGCTCGGCTACAAGCACAGCATGGTCTGCGGCCTGCTGGTCGCCGGCCTCGGCGCACTCGGTTTCCTGCCGGCGGCGCAGTGGCAGTCGTACAACCTGTTCCTCGGCGCGCTGTTCGTCATGGCCAGCGGCATCACCTTGCTGCAGGTGTCGGCGAATCCCTACGTCAGCCTGCTCGGCGACGAAGCCGGCGCGTCGAGCCGGCTCACGCTCGCGCAGGCGCTCAATTCGCTGGGTCACACCGTCGGCCCCGCGGTCGGCGGACTGCTGATCCTGTCGGCCGCCGTGCTCGGCGCCGACGCGCTGGCCGCGCTGACGCCCGAGCAGCTGCAGCAGTACCGCGCGACCGAGGCCAGGGCCGTGCAGCTGCCCTATCTCGGACTCGCGATCGTCCTGTTCGCGATCGCCGCATTCGTATATCTGTTCCGTCTGCCGCATCTGACCGAGGCGGCCGGCGCCGGCGACGGCGCACACAGCCTCGGACAGGCCTGGCAGCAGCCGTCGCTGCGCCATGCCGTGATCGGGATATTCCTGTACGTCGGTGCGGAGGTCGCCATCGGCAGCCTGCTGATCAACTATCTCGCGGATCCGCAGATCGTCGGGATCAGCGAGACGCATGCGTCGATCTATCTGTCCTACTACTGGGGCGGCGCAATGATCGGCCGCTTCGCCGGCTCGCTGCTGCTGCGCATCGTCGAGCCGCCGCGTCTGCTCGGCGTGTTCGCCGCCGTGGCCGCGGCGCTGCTCGCGCTGAGCATGACGAGCCACGGCAGCCTCGCGCTCTGGAGCCTCGTCGCGATCGGCCTGTTCAACTCGGTGATGTTTCCGACGCTGTTCACGCTCGGCATCAAGGGACTCGGCCCGCTGACCGCCAGCGGATCGAGCCTGCTGATCATGGGCATCGTCGGCGGCGCGGTGATTCCGCAGCTGCAGGGACTGCTCGCCGACGAGATCGGCCTGCAGCCCTCGTTCCTGCTGCCGCTGGCCTGCTACGCGTACATCGTCTGGTACGGCTGGCGCACTGCCGCGGCGGCGCGCGCATGATTCGCATCGTCTGCTTCGGCGAAGCGCTCGTCGATTTCCTCGCGCAGCCGCACGAACCGCCGGCACCGCGCGCGTTCCTGCAGTTCGCCGGCGGCGCGCCGGCCAACGTCGCGGTCGCCGCCGCGCGGCTCGGTGCGAACGTCGATTTCGTCGGCATGCTCGGCGCCGACCTGTTCGGCGATTTCCTGCTGGCGAGTCTGCGCGACGCCGGCGTCGGTACGCGCTACGTCAGACGCACGACTGCGGCGAAAACCGCGCTGGCCTTCATCGCGCTCGATGCGGACGGCGAACGCAGCTTCAGCTTCTACCGGCCGCCGGCCGCCGACCTGCTGTTCCGTCCGCAGGATTTCGACGCTGCGTGCTTCGCCGGCGCGGGCATCCTGCATCTGTGTTCCAACAGCCTGACCGATGCGGCACTCGCCGCGACAACGCACGAGGCGATCGCCCGCGCACGTGCGGCCGGTGCGCTGGTCAGCTTCGACATGAACCTGCGTCCGTCGCTGTGGCCCGACGACGTCGATCCGCAGCCGAGGCTGTGGCAGGCGATGGCGCAGGCCGACCTCGTCAAGCTCGCGCGCGACGAACTCGACGTGCTCGCCGCCGCCTGCGGCGGCGAGGCGGGCGCGATCGAGCGCCTGTGGCAGGGACGCGCGCGCTGGCTCGTCGTCACCGATGGCGCTCGGCCGCTGCAGTGGCATACGCGCACGCGCCGCGGCGTCCTCGACGCCTTTGCCGTGCGTGCGGTCGACACGACCGCCGCCGGCGATGCCTTCGTCGGCGGCCT
>CAMLLF010000516.1 GCA_946480705.1 uncultured Lysobacteraceae bacterium
GTGCGACACCCAGCCGGCGGTGCGCGCTATCGCGAACATCACGGTGAACATCTCGGTCGGGATGCCGAGCGCCTTGTAGATGATGCCCGAGTAGAAATCGACATTCGGATACAGCTTGCGCTCGACGAAATACGAGTCCTTGAGCGCGGCCTGTTCGAGCTCCATCGCGACGTCGAGCAGCGGATCGTTGACGCCGAGTTCGCCGAGTACCTTGTGGCACATCTCGCGGATGATCGTCGCGCGCGGATCGAAGTTCTTGTAGACGCGGTGGCCGAAGCCCATCAGGCGGAAGCCCGAGTTCTTGTCCTTGGCGCGCTCGACCGCCTTGCCGACGCTCTTCGCATCGCCGATTTCGGCAAGCATCTTCAGCACGGCTTCGTTGGCCCCGCCGTGCGCGGGGCCCCACAGCGCGGCGATGCCGGCGGCGACGCAGGCATACGGATTCGCGCCGGTCGAACCGACGAGGCGCACGGTCGAGGTCGAGGCATTCTGTTCGTGGTCGGCGTGCAGGATGAACAGCAGATCAAGCGCCTTGGCCGCGACCGGATTCATCTGCAGCGGCTCGCTCGGCACTTCGAACATCATGTGCAGGAAGCGCGAGCAATATTCGAGGTTGTTGCGGGGATAGCGGATCGGCCAGCCGATCGAATAGCGATAGGCGGCGGCGGCGATCGTCGGCATCTTCGCGATCAGGCGGATCGCCGCGAGCTTGCGCTGGGCCGGATCGTTGATGTCGAGCGAGTCGTGATAGAACGCGGCCAGCGAACCGACTGCCGCCATGCACATGGCCATCGGATGCGCATCGTAGTGGAAGCCCTGGAAGAAGTTCTTCAGCGACTCGCGCATCATCGTGTGATGCGTGACTTCATGCTCGAACTTCGCGAACTCGTCGGCCTTGGGCAGTTCGCCGTTGATCAGCAGATAGGCAACTTCGAGAAAATTGGAATGTTTCGCAAGCTGCTCGATCGGGTAGCCGCGGTACAGCAGAACGCCCTGGTCGCCGTCGATGAAGGTGACCGCGCTCTTCGTCGCAGCGGTCGACATGAAGCCCGGATCGTACGTGAAATAGCCGGTGTCCTTGTTCAACTTGCCGATATCGAAAGCAGGGTCGCCCATGGTTCCGGCGACGACCGGCAAGGTGGTCGAACGGTTGGACGCAGCATCGGTAAGGACAACGGTCTTGTCGGACACGGGCAAACTCCTGGTCGCAGTACGGGCCGTGGCGGATTCCGCCGCGGCAGGTGCGCAGCCGGCGGTGCCGGAAAGCGCGCGGTAATGCGCGATTATCGCACACGCGTTTGAATCGGAAACCGTGCTGCCCGGACGACTCATCGCGGCGCGGCTGCGACTTTGGTCCAGTCGCGCAGTACCGCAACGGAGACTCGGCGGCGGCGGCTCGCCGACGAAAACACCGGCGTCGAACACGTACTGACGAAAGCGCCGGCAACCGGCGCGGAATACCCGGAAACGAAAAACGCCGGCACTAGGCCGGCGTCTTCGGAGCATGTCGATGTGACGACTGGATTACTTCTTCGCAGCGTAGCGACGGTTGAACTTGTCGACGCGGCCGCCGGTGTCGACGATCTTGTGCTTGCCGGTATAGAACGGGTGCGAGGCGCTCGAAATATCGATCTTGATGAGCGGATATTCCTGGCCGTCTTCCCATTTGACCTTTTCCTTGCTCGTCATCGTCGAGCGGGTAAGGATCGAGTAATCGGTGGTCACATCCTGGAACACCACCGGGTGGTACTTCGGATGAATGTCGGCTTTCATGGTGGCTCCGGAACAGAAACGTAGGCGGAAAAGAGCGGCATGGTAGCGCCGGTGCCGCGGTCCGCGCAAGTCTGCGCAACGGCCGCGGCCGGATCCGCCCCGGGCAAGCCGATCCCGCGCATGAACGATGGCGGCGAGCGCTGCCGGGGCGGCAGCGATGGTGCGGCATAATCCCGCGCCCGCAAAGGAGTTTTACCGCCGATGAGAGTCTGGCTACGCGCAATCGTCCCGCTGCTGATTCTTAGCCTCCTGACGGGAGCCGTCGCCGCGCAGGAGTCGCTGCAGGCCTGGCGCGAGCAGCACGCGGAAATACGCGTCGCCCCCGACCCCGAATTCGCACCGATCGACGGCGTCGACGGCAATGGCCAGCAATACGGCCTCGCGGCGGACTATCTCCGCCTGATCGCCGACCGTTCGGGACTGCGTTTCCGCCTCGTCCCGGTCAAGAGCTGGAGCGGCGCGCTGCAGGCGCTGCGCGAGCGGCGCGTCGACATGCTGTCGAGCGCGTTCGCCTCGCCGCAGCGCGCCGAGATCGCGTTGTTCAGCGCCGCCTACCTGCGCCTGCCCTGCGCCGCGTTCGTGCGCCGCGCCGCCGGCATCGAGCGGCTCGACCAGATCGAATCGCGCCGCATCGCGGTTGCCGAGCAGCATGTCTGCCACGAAGCGCTGACCAAGGTTGCGCCGCAAGCATCGGTCCAGACCTATTCCTCGACCGCTCGCGCCTTGACGGCATTGATCCAGGGCAAGGCCGATGTGCTCGTCGGCGATCTCGTGACCGCACAGGCTGCGGCGAACCGCAGCGGCGTACGCGATCAGCTCGTCGTGCTCGGCCAGATCGGCAGCGACGAAGCGCTGGGCTTCGCAATCCGCAAGGACTGGCCCGAACTCAAGCAGATCCTCGACGCGGCGCTCGCAGACATCGACGTCGCCGACGAAACGCGGCTGCGCCAGCGCTGGCTCAAGGACCTGCTGCCCGATGCCGGCGGCACGACGGCGAACAATGCCGATGCGGTGCCGGGCAGCATCGCGCCGGCGCTGAAGGCCGCGCGGCAGACGCTGGCCGACGCCAAGGGCGGCGACGCGCTGCAGACCGAGGCGATCAAGACCTTGCTCGACGCCGCGCAGGCCGACGATGACCGCGCGACCGCGCTCGTCGACGAACGGCGCACCTTGCGCGCCGGAGCGGCCACCGCGGCGACCGATGCCGAAGCGCTGGAACAGGAACTGCTGCGCGACAACACGGCGGGATTGCTCGCCTGGCGGGCGAGCCTGTCGGAGCGTGCGAGCGTGACCCAGCTCGAGGCCCAGCGCGCCGACGAACGCGCGGCACTCGCCAACGCGCAGGCCGATGTCGCCCAGCTGCAGGTCCGTGTCGCCGGCCAGCACGAGCGGCCGGCGCAGATCCGCGACGAACTGAAGCAGGCCCAGGCCGACGCGGAAAAAGCCGGCCAGCCGGCCGCCGCCGAGAAAGACGCGCCCGCGCCGCTGGTCGAGGCCAACCGTCTGCGCCGTCAGGCCGCGCTGCGTCTCGCGCTCGCGCGCATCGCGCGGCTCGAGGAAGAACTGCGCAGCTACGAGCCGCTGGTGCGGCTCGAATCCGCGCGGCTGCGCCAGCGCCAGCGCGAAGTCGGCGAGCGCCAGCACAAGGTCGATGCGCTGCAGAGCCTGATCCTCGACCGCACGCGCGCGCTCGCGCTCGGGCTGAGTTCGCGCCTGCAGGAAGAAGCCGCCGATCTCGGCGAAGACAATCCGATCCTGCGCGATGTCGCGCGCCAGAACGCAACCTATGGCCTCGAACTCGTGCAGCGCGTCGCACATCTGGCCGAAGTCCGCGAAAGCCGCGACACCTATGCGCGCCTGCGACGCGAAACCGCGCTCGCGCTGAAGAACACCACGGAGCGCGTCAAATACAGCGGCGTCAGCGAGGCGGTCGGGCTGATCCTGCTCGCCGAGCGCCGCAAGCTGCAGCCGGTCCCGGTGCTCAAACGCAAGCTCGCGGCGTTGCAGACCGAACTCGCGCAGACGCGCCTCG
>CAMLLF010000517.1 GCA_946480705.1 uncultured Lysobacteraceae bacterium
ACAGGTAGTTCGCGAGGTTCAGGTTGAGCCACGCGTCGAGCTGCTTGGGGAACAGCGGCTTGTTGTACGGCGAGGGCAGCTGGCCCAGCGGCGTCATGTGCGGGCCGTGCTGATGCAGGGTCAGCATGAACACGAACAGCGGAACGCCCGGATGCGCGCGGCGTTCGTCGGCGAGCACGCGGTCGAACACGCGCAGCAGGTCGAAATCGGTCGAGTCCCAGCCGAGCCCGTTGTCGCTGCCGTCGTAGAACGCGTCGAAGCCGTAGAAGTTGTAGGCGTTGCGCGCGTTGATGAAGCTGCCGGACATCGGATAGATCACGACGGTGCGGTAGCCGTTTTCCTTCATCACGCGCGGCAGGCTGTAGGCGACGCGCGGCGCGAGATTGAACGGCGCATACAGGCCGGCGTTGCCGAACAGCACGTGCGCCATGCTGGTCAGGAACGCGAATTCGCTGGTCCAGGTGCCGCCGCCCCAGGTGTGCACCTGCAGATAGCCGTGCGCGCGCGTGCGCTTGTCGTCCTGGAACAGCTTGCGCTTGCACAGCGGCAGCTTGCAGACCGCGAGCATGGTCGGATCGAACGTGCTTTCCTCGAGCACGACGAAAATGTCCGGGCGCTGGCGCGGATCGCCGCCGACCGCGACCTGCTCGTTCCAGACCTGCTTGCCCGCCGCGCCGGGCACGAGTTCCGGCAGCTCGATCTGGGTCGAGTGGAACGAGATGAAAAAATCGGTGAGGTAGCTCTTGTCGTTCATCGCCGCCCACATGCCCTTGCCGTAGACCGCGGCGAAAGGGCCCTGCGGCGCGAGCGCCTGGGCGAGCGCGTAGCCGGACAGCACGGCGGCGACGGCCAGTGCGAGCCGGCGATGCAGCGGCGGCGAGTCCGGCAGCACGCGCGGACGGTCGATGCGCCAGATGCCGACGAGCGCGAGCGGCAGCATCACGAGGCCGATGAAGCTCGCGATCAGCAGGATCGGATAGCGCAGGATGACTTCGAGCGTGTCGGCGTTGACGAAGTAGACCAGGTCCGGCGCGAGCAGCGGCGTCGTGAGATAGGTGACCTTGAGCACGCTGCTTGCGAGCAGCAGCGAGAACAGCGCGGCGGTCGCGACCAGGCTGAAGGCGATGCGCCGCGTGAGGCAGATCAGCAGCAGGCAGAGGCCGCCGCTGAGTACCGTCGTGAACAGCCGTTCCTCGCGCGTGCCTTCGCTCAACGGGCCGTACAGCATCATCGCCGCATAGGCCAGGACCGCGAGCAGGTACAGCAGCAGGCTGCGGCGGTCCAGCGGAGGAAAAAGGCGCATCACCGGCACGGGTTCGCGGAATTGGCGCGCATGGTGCGGTTGGCGCCGGAACGCGTCAATGGCCGGCCGCTGGCGCGATCAGGGCGTCCACGGCAGCGGCCGCGCTGCGGTCGGCGTCGCCGATCAGCGCGCGATGCAGGCGCTCGAATTCCGCAACCAGCGCGACACGCGCGGCGCTGTCGCCGTACAGCGCGAGCACTGCATCGGCCAGCGCCTGCGGCGTGCAGGCGTCCTGCAGGATTTCCGGCACGAGGTCGCGCCCCGCGAGCACATTGGGCAGCGAATAGCGGGTCGTGCGCATGAGCTTGAACCAGGTGACGATGGCATAGGTCAGCGGCGCGACTTTGTAGGCAACGACCATCGGCCGTTTCGCGAGCATGGCTTCGAGCGCGGCGGTGCCCGAGGCGACGAGCACGATGTCGGCGGCGAGCAGCGCCTGCGCCGCCTTGCCGTCGACGAGGTCGATGCTGCCGCGCGAGGCCGGATCGGCGCTGCGCAGGTCGATGCCGAGACCGTCGGCGATCTGCTCGAACGCGGTGCGGCAGGCCGGCGTCGCCATCGGCACGATCACCTGGAGATTCGGAATCTGCTGCTGGCAGCGCCGCGCGGCCTGCAGGAAGTCGGCACCGAGCCGGCGGATCTCGCCGAGCCGGCTGCCAGGCAACAGCGCGAGCACCGGCGCCTGCATCGACAGCCCGAGTTCGGCGCGCGCCGGCTCGCGGTCGGTCACCAGCGCAAAGCGGTCGGCCATCGGGTGTCCGACGAACTGCGCGCGCACGCCGTAGCGGTCGTAGATCGGGGGTTCCATCGGAAACAGGCACAGCACGAGATCGGCGCTGCGGCCGATCTTCGCGGCGCGGTTCTCGCGCCAGGCCCAGATCGACGGACTCACGTAGTGCACGGTGCGGATGCCCTGCGCCTTGAGCTTGCGTTCGAGCGTCAGGTTGAAATCGGGCGCGTCGATGCCGATGAATGCGGCCGGTTTCAGCGCGGCGATGCGGCGCAGCAGATCGGCACGGATGCGCAGCAGCTCCGGCAGGTGCCGGAGCACTTCGACGAGGCCCATGACCGCGAGCCGGTCGGCCGGATACCAGGCTTCGAGCCCGGCCGCGATCATGCGCGGCCCGCCGACGCCGACGAAACGTGCGCCCGGATGACGTTCGCGCAACGCGGCGATCAGTCCCGCGCCGAGCTGGTCGCCCGAGGCTTCGCCGGCGACGAGCGCGAACAGCGGCGCCGCGGCGTCGGCCGATTGCGGCGGCAGCGCTTCATGCACGGGACGCAGCGAAGCCGCGATCGGGGAATCCTCCGCGTCCCGCGGCGTCATGGCGCGATCAGCGCACCAGCGAGCGCTGGCTGCGGTCGATGAAGTCGAGCATGAGCTTCACGTCGGGCGCGTCGGACGAGGCACGCGCGAGTTCCTCGCGCGCTTCGGCCAGCGGCAGGCCCGACTTGTACAGCGTCTTGTAGGCACGGCGGATCGACAGGATGCGGTCGCTGTCGAAGCCGCGGCGCTTGAGCCCTTCGCTGTTGATGCCCTTGGGTTCGGCGAAGCTGCCGGCGACGGTCACGTAGGGCGGCACGTCGCGGTTGATGATCGAGCCCATCGACGTGAACGCATGCGCGCCGACCTGGCAGAACTGGTGCACGAGCGTGAAGCCGCCGAGGATGACCCAGTCGGCGATGTGCACGTGGCCGGCCAGCGACGCGGCGTTCGCGAAGATCACGTTGTTGCCGACGATGCAGTCGTGGGCCAGATGCACATAGGCCATCAGCCAGTTGTCGTTGCCGATGCGCGTGACGCCGCCGCCGTCGGCCGTGCCGCGGTTGAACGTGACGAATTCGCGGATCACGTTGCGGTCGCCGATCTCGAGCACCGACTGCTCGCCGTGGAATTTCTTGTCCTGCGGCGCGGCGCCGACCGAGGCGAACTGCCAGATGCGGTTCTCGCGCCCGATCCGCGTCGGGCCTTCGATGACGACGTGCGGTCCTATCCAGGTGTCGTCGCCGATCTCGACGCCGGCACCGATCACGGTGTAGGCGCCTACACTGACGTTGGTCCCCAGGCGTGCGGCCGGGTCGATGACAGCGGTGGGATGGATCATCAGTCGTTACGCTCCGCGCACAACAATTCCGCTTCGGCGACTACCTTGCCGGCCACGAGGGCCTGGCACCAGAACTGGCCCATGCGGCGGATCATGCGCTTCTGCTCGACTTCGAGCACGAGCTGATCGCCGGGGGCCACGATGCTCGAGAAACGCGCCTTGTCGACCTTGACGAGATAGAACAGCGGGCTCGCGCTCGGCGATTCGATGTTGGTCAGCTGCACGAGCAGGCCGGAGGCCTGCGCGAGCGCTTCGATGATGAGCACGCCCGGCATGACGGGATGGCCCGGGAAGTGGCCCTGGAAGAACGGTTCGTTGATCGTGACGTTCTTGATGCCAAGAATCGACTTGCCCTCGACCAGGTTCACAATCT
>CAMLLF010000518.1 GCA_946480705.1 uncultured Lysobacteraceae bacterium
CAGCATGAACGTCGGCGGCGCGGTCGACACCTGGGTCGTGTAGTAGAGCTTCCAGTGGGCGCCGCTGATTGCCGCCGGCGTCGTGCTGCTGGTCTTCACGATCGCGACGATCACGGGACTGTCGAACCTCAACATCGACGGCAAGATCATCAGCGGCGTGCGCCTCGGCGACCTCGCCGCGGCCATGACGCCCGAGCAGCGCCTGCAGGTCGGCGCCGGTCTCGACGTCGGCCTGTTCTTCGCCGCCGCCCCCGTCGCGATCACGCTCGCCATCGTCACGTTCTTCTATCTGCTCGGCTCGCTCTATGACGATCGCCGCGATCGCAGCATCCTGTTCTGGAAGTCGCTGCCGGTGTCCGATCTGGAAACCGTGCTGTCGAAGATCGTCGCAGCGACGGCCATCGCTCCACTGTTCGCGCTGGCTGCCGCGCTGCTGCTGATGCTCGGCCTGCTGATCCTGTTCAGCGCGATCGTCGGCTTCTACGGCATGAATCCGTTCACCGTGATCTGGGCCAATGCCTCGCCGCTGAGCGTCGTCGGCAAGATCGCGCTGCTGATTCCGATCAACGCGCTGTGGGCGCTGCCGACGATCGGCTGGCTCATGCTCTGCTCGGCCTTCGCCAAGCGCGTGCCGTTCCTCTGGGCGACGCTGCTGCCGATCGCGACGGCCACGTGTGTGTCGATCTTCGATGCGGTGACCAACCTGCGTCTGCCGAACAACTGGTTCTGGGAAAACATCGTTTCGCGCATCCTCTTCAGCATCCTGCCGGGCAGCTGGATGGATTTCGAAAAGCTCGAGCACGACATGGACGGCGCCGATGGCCCCGAAGTGCTGCTCAACGCGATCAACCTGGACACGATCACGGCGCCGCTGACGACGGCGAATCTCTGGATCGGCGTCGCGGCTGGTGTCGGCATGATCGTCGTCGCGATCTGGCTGCGCCGCTGGCGCGACGACAGCTGAAGGCAGGAAAACCGCGTGACGAAAAAACCGCCTTCGGGCGGTTTTTTCGTTGCGCGCGGGAAGCGGAAGGTGTGAGAAACGAAGAGGCGGGCCCTGCCTCTCGTACGGCCCCTGGTCGGCGAGCATCAGGCGACGCGAAATGCTCATCGATAGATCCCGCGTCCGCGCGTCCTGCCGTTGGCCCGTAAAGACAAAGGCCGCCCGGAGGCGGCCTTGTCGTTCGCGAAGAAAATGGAGCCGCGAAGACGCTCAGCATGCGGCCGGAAATGCGAAGTCCTGTCCGACCGGGTCAACCCGCCGCTTACTCGTTTCTCACTCCCCTGCCCTCCTCTCCCACGCATTCGCGCACGAAAAAGCCGCCTTTCGGCGGCTTTTTCGTTCGATCACTCGATGTTGTCGCTGAGCACCTTGAACTTGCCGGTCGCGCCCTTTTCCTTCTGCAGGCCGACCTGTCCGGTATTCAGTTCGCCGTCGAGCCAGTAGCGCGCGAGCTGGCCGCCGTCGCGGCGCACGATCATGGCCGAGGTCTTGCCGAGGTAGATCATGTCGCCCTGCGACAGCTGGTCGACGCGCAGGCTGCGTCCGACCGGGCGGCCTTCGGCATAGGACTTCTCCATGTCGGCGCGCTCGGCATCCGTCTCGCCCGGCACTTTCGCCGTGAACATCTGCGTCTCGCCGGCGACGCCGCGCAGCGAAATGTTGCTGCTGCCGCTGATCTTGTTGACGACTTCGTACCGGTTCTCGGCGAGCGGTTTGAGTTCCGCGCGCTGCAGGTTCAGCTCGCCGGTCAGCCAGAACAGCGTGGTTCCGAGGCTGTCGCGGCGCACTACGGCGCGCACGTCGCCGTCGATATAGACGAGATCGCCCTTCTGCAGCTGGGTCTGCTCGACATCGCCCTTCGCCGGCTTGCCGCCGTTGAGGTTCTGTTCGAAACGCTGCTTGACCGCAACGCTGGTGTCGACCGGCGCGGCGGCAGGCTTGGCCGGCGGCAGGGGCGCCTGCACGGGAGCCGGAGCCGGCGGCGGTGTCTGGACGGGGGCCGGAGGCGGCGTCTGGACGGGAGCGGGTGCGGGTTCAGGTGCCGGAGGCGGCGTTGCCGGCTTCGGTGCCTCTACGGGTTTCGGGGCCGGCTTCGGCGGCTCGACCGGCTTGGCCGGCGCGGGGGCCGGAGCGACCGGCGCGGCCGCAGGCTTCGGCGCTTCGGCCGGCTTAGGCGCTTCGGCGGGCTTCGGCGCTTCGGCCTTGGCCTTGTCGGCGACGCGGACGACGACGTTTTCGAAGAAGCTGTCGTTCAGCTTCACCGGCGCCGCCCCACCGGCCTTGACCTTGGCCGCGATCTTGCCGTGCCAGTCCTTGGGCGCGTTGATGACGACTTCCTTGCCGCTCGCAGCCGCCTGGCGGCCGAGTTCGGCGAGCTTGGCGTCGGCAGCGCCGGTTTCGATGTCCTTGGCCGTTATCGATATTTCCTGTTGCGCCCAGGCGCTGGTTGCCAGCAGCGCCGTGGCGAGGGCCAGACGTTTCAACATTTCATTCTCCAGACAAGACGACTACTACGATTGCAAGGTGTTGGCCGGCGCCATTGTGCCGTCCGGTTCCCGTCAGGCATGTGCTGTTCGCCATGACGGGTTTTCACTCATTCTTCTCTTTGGTCTAACCCCCGCCCGCGCTGCCGGCACCAATGCCGCCGCGCGTCAGCGCGACCGGATCGAGCAGGCGCGCCAGCTCGGCCTCGGACAGCCCGCTGTGCTCGCGCGCGACCTCGGCGATCGGCCGGCCCTCGCGGTACGCCTGCTTGGCCATCGCCGCGGCCGCCTCGTAGCCGACGACCGGATTCAGCGCGGTCACGAGGATCGGATTGCGCGCGAGCGCGTCGCGAACCCGATCCTCACGCACGCGCAGGCCCGCGATCGCCGCATCGGCGAGCTGGCGCGACGCCCCCGCCAGCAGCGCGATGGACTGCAACAGGTTGTGCGCAACCAGCGGCAGCATCACGTTGAGCTGGAAACTGCCGCTCTGCCCGGCCACCGTCACCGCCACGTGGTTGCCCATGACCTGGGCGCAGACCATCGCGACCGCCTCCGGAATGACCGGATTGACCTTGCCCGGCATGATCGACGACCCCGGCTGCAGCGCCGGCAGTTCGATTTCGCCGAGGCCCGCGAGCGGACCGGAATTCATCCAGCGCAGATCGTTGGCGATCTTCATCAACGCGCAAGCCAGCGCGTTGAGCTGGCCCGACGCCTCGACCGCGGCATCCTGCGATGCGATGCCTTCGAACAGGTTGGCCGCCGATTCAAGTTTCGCGCCAGCCAGCTCGGACAACCGTTTGGCCGCGCGCTTGCCCTGGCGCCGGTCGGCATTGATGCCGGTGCCGATCGCCGTACCGCCGAGCGGCAGGCGGCGCAGACGTTTCAGGGTGTCCTCGATGCGCTCGATCGCCGAGGCCAGCTGCGCGGCCCAGGCCTCGAACTCCTGGCCGAAGGTCAGCGGCATCGCGTCCATCAGATGCGTGCGCCCGGTCTTGGTGATCCGGGCCAGCGATTTCGCACGACGCAGTATCGTCGTGCGCAGGTGTTTGAGGGCCGGCAGCAGGTCTTCGCGAAGCTCCAGCACCGCGGCGAGCTGGATCGCACTCGGAATCACGTCGTTGGAACTCTGCCCCATGTTCACGTGGTCGTTCGGATGCACGCCGAGCTTGCGCTCGCGGTTGGCGAGCGTCGCAATGACCTCGTTCGCGTTCATGTTGCTCGACGTGCCGGAGCCGGTCTGGAATACGTCAATGGGAAATTCGGCGTCGAATTTTCCGCCGGCGACT
>CAMLLF010000519.1 GCA_946480705.1 uncultured Lysobacteraceae bacterium
CAACCACGAATACACCTCGAACATTCTCAACACGCCCGAGATCGACGACATCGCCTACCGCCGCAGCTCGCCGATCGAATTCGCCGGCGGCCTCAGGGGACCGCTGCTGATCGCGCACGGCATGATCGACGACAACGTGTTCTTCCAGGATTCGGTGCGCCTGTTCCAGCGCCTGATCGAACTGAAGAAGGACAATGTGGAACTTGCACCCTATCCGCTGGAGCGCCACGGATTCACCCACGCGGCGGCCTGGCGCGACGAATACGCGCGCATCCTCAAGCTGTTCGAAACGACCCTGCGCGCGCCGGCGGCGCCGTGAGCGACGGCCGCGGCGTCGCCGACGCGACGCCGCGGCACGCAGGTGGCGCCGAGCCGAAGGCGAACCGCAACCTGCGCATGCGGCGCGGCGCTTCTTGCGACTTCCGTAACGCCTGACCGGTTAAATTCGCAGGGCTCCGGCCCGCGCCGCGGCCCTCCGCCATGACCCTCAGCCCACGGTGACGGATGCCTCATAGCGTAGAACTGATCTCCACGATTTCGGCCGCACTCGGCCTCGCCCTCGTCGTCGGTTTCATCGCCGTGCGACTGCTCAAACTGCCCGCCCTCGTCGGCTATCTCGTCGCCGGCATTCTCATCGGCCCGGCCACGCCCGGTTTCGTCGCCGACGTCCATCTCGCCCAGCAGCTCGCGGAAATCGGCGTCATGCTGCTGATGTTCGGCGTTGGCCTGCACTTCTCGCTCGACGACCTGCTCTCGGTCAAACGCATCGCGCTGCCCGGCGCGCTCGTGCAGATCGCGGTCGCGACCGCGCTCGGCGCCGGGCTCGCGTGGCTCTGGGGCTGGCCGCTCGCGGCCGGACTCGTGTTCGGGCTCGCGCTGTCGGTCGCGAGCACCGTCGTGCTGCTGCGCGCGCTCGAAGGCCGCGGGCTGCTCGAAACCGTCAACGGCCGCATCGCGGTCGGCTGGCTCGTCGTCGAAGACCTCGTCATGGTGCTCGCGCTCGTGCTGCTGCCGGCGCTCGCGGGTCTCGACGGCGGCGCGCACGGCGCGGCCGCGCCATCGCGGCCGCTGTGGCTCGCGCTGCTGCTGACGCTCGGCAAGGTCGCCGCGTTCGTCGTGCTGATGCTGGCCGGCGGACGCAAGCTGTTTCCGTGGCTCTGGCAGGTCGCGCGCACCGGCTCGCGCGAGCTGTTCACGCTCTGCGTGATCGCCGCGGCGGTCGGCATCGCCTTCCTTGCCGGCACGCTGTTCGACGTGTCGTTCGCGCTTGGCGCGTTTCTCGCCGGCATGGTGCTGCGCGAATCGGAACTGAGCTATCGCGCGGCCGAAGAATCGCTGCCGCTGCGCGATGCGTTCGCCGTGCTGTTCTTCGTCTCGGTCGGCATGCTGTTCGATCCGCGCATCCTCGTCGAACAGCCGCTGATGGTCGCCGCCGTCGTCGCCGTGATCATCCTCGGCAAGACGCTGGCCGCCACGGTCCTCGTGCTGCTGCTGCGCTATCCGCTGAACACGGCGCTGACGGTATCCGCGGGCCTCGCCCAGATCGGCGAGTTCTCGTTCATCATCGCCGCACTCGGCGTGTCGCTGAACCTGCTGCCGCAGCAGGGACAGAACCTGATCCTCGCCGGCGCGATCATCTCCATCGCGCTCAATCCGCTCGTATTCCAGGCGATAGAACCGGCGCAGGCCTGGATCCGCCGGCGCTCGCGCTTCGCGCGCACGCTCGAACGGCCGGCCGATCCGCTCGCGGAACTGCCGAGCGGCGTGAGTTCGGAATACCTGACCGGCCACGTACTGCTCGTCGGCTACGGCCGCGTCGGCAAGCGCATCGCCGCGGCGCTGCGCGAGCGCGGGCTGCGGCTCGTCGTCGCCGACGAGAACCGCGAGCGCGTCGAACAGCTGCGCGAACAGGGCCTGCACGCGGTCGCCGGCGATGCGTCCGAACCGGCGACCTTGATCCAGGCTCACGTCGCCCGCGCGCGCCTGCTCGTGATCGCGGTGCCCGACACGTTCCACGTACGCCGCATGATCGAAACGGCGCGCGCGCTGAACCCGGGCATCCCGGTGCTGCTGCGCTCGCACAGCGAAGAGGAAGCGGCGCTGCTGCAGCAGGAAGGCGCCGAGGTCTATCTCGGCGAGGAAACGCTGGCCGCCGCGATGATCGGGCGCGTGCTCGAAAAGGCCGCCGCACCGGCATCGGGGCATTGAGACATTCGAGGAACGACGCATGAGCGAAACCGTCACGCTGCACATCCGCCGCGCCGTACCCGCCGACGCGGCCGAGCTCGCACGCTGCATGGCCGAGTGGTTCATGGCCGCCTACGCACATGCGAGCGACGCGACGAATACCGCCAAATTCGTCGCCGCGAATTTCGCCGCCGAAAAGCAGGCCGCGGAAATCGTCGCTCCCGACATCGTCACGCTGATCGCCGAAGCCGACGGCGCGATGGTCGGCTATGCGCAGGTGCGCTTCGCGACGACGCCGCACGAGGCCATCGTCGAATCCGATCCGGCCGAACTCGGCCGCTTCTATTTCGCGCCGTCGCAGCACGGCCGCGGCGGCGCGGCGCAGCTCATGCGCGCGGTCCGCGCCGCCGCGCGCGAACGCGGCCGGCGCTGGCTGTGGCTGCTGGTCTGGCAGGAGGCCCCGCAGGCGATCCGCTTCTACGAGAAGAACGGCTTCGAGAAGGCCGGCACGGCCGTCTTCATGGTCGGCGACGACCGCAAGGCCGATTGGGTCATGCGCGCGAAAGTCGACGCGTGACCGCGTGAATGTGCGGACGTAGGGCGCAATAAGCGAAGCGCATTGCGCCGTCTCTGGAGGCGCGCATTGCGCCGTCTCACCCTCGTCGCACGCGCCAACAGAAAGCGGACACACCGCGCCTTTCGCCGACAATCCAACGGTGAGGCCGGCAACGGACTTGGCGCAATGCCCTTCGGTTATTGCGCCCTACCCGACGTCCGATCGACCGCAACGCGAATGTCGCGCGCGTCGTTTCACCGAAAAATCGAAACCCCCGTCTCCGCCGTGAACCGCTCGATCGCTGCGGCGGCGGCGATGGAGTTGCCGGTCGCGTCGAGGCGCGGCGACCAGGCGCAGAGCGTCATGCGTCCTGGCACGACGGCGAGGATGCCGCCGCCGACGCCGGTCTTGGTCGGCAGGCCGATGCGGAACGCGAAATCGCCGGCGGCGTCATAGGCGCCGCAGGTCAGCATCAGTGCGTTGAGCCGGCGCGCGTCGGCCGCGGCCAGCACGCGGCCATGCGACGGCTGCTCGCCGTCGGCGGCGAGGAACAGCGCAGCCTGCGCGAGCTCGGCGCAGGACATCGCGATCGCGCATTGCGCGCAGTAGGCGTCGAGCAGCGCGGAAACCTCGCTCCCGAGATTGCCGAAGCTCCGCATGAAATGCGCGATCGCCGCGTTGCGGTCGCTGTGCTGGCGCTCCGAGCGCGCGACATCGGCGTCGATGCCCACGCCGACGCGCCCAAGCAGCCGATGGATGAATTCGAGCACGGCACGTTCGGGCTGCAGATAGCGGCGGCACAGCACGTCGGTGATCACGAGCGCGCCCGCGTTGACGAACGGATTGCGCGGAATGCCGCGCTCGCGTTCGAGCAGCACCAATGAATTGAACGGCGTGCCCGAGGGCTCGCGCCCGACCCGCTGCCACAACGCCTCGCCTTCGCGCTGCAGCGCGAGCGCAAGCGCGAACAGCTTGGAAATGCTCTGGATCGAGAACGCGCGGTCGGCATCGCCGGCGCGATGCACGG
>CAMLLF010000520.1 GCA_946480705.1 uncultured Lysobacteraceae bacterium
CGAACAACATTCCGCAGCGTGACGGCGGCACGCATCTGACCGGCTTCCGCGCGGCGCTGACGCGCTGCATCAGCAACTACATCGAGAATTCAGGCATCGGCAAGAACGCCAAAGTGGCCTTCGCCGGCGACGACATGCGCGAAGGCATGATCGCGGTGCTGTCCGTGAAGGTGCCCGATCCGAAGTTTTCATCGCAGACCAAGGACAAGCTGGTCTCGTCCGAAGTCAAAGGCATCGTCGAGCAGGTCGTCAACGCGAAGCTCGAGGAGTTCCTGCTCGAAAACCCCGCGGAAGCGCGTGCGATCGCGAGCAAGGTCGTCGACGCGGCGCGCGCTCGCGAAGCGGCGCGCAAGGCTCGCGAGATGACGCGCCGCAAGGGCGCTCTCGATATCGCCGGTCTCCCGGGCAAGCTTGCGGACTGCCAGGAAAAGGATCCCGCACTGTCCGAGCTGTTCATCGTCGAGGGCGACTCGGCAGGCGGTTCGGCGAAGCAGGGGCGAAATCGAAAGACTCAGGCAATCCTGCCGCTCAAGGGCAAGATCCTCAACGTAGAGCGCGCGCGCTTCGACAAGATGCTGTCGTCGGCGGAAGTCGGCACGCTGATTACCGCGCTCGGCTGCGGCATCGGCAAGGACGAGTACAACCCCGACAAGCTGCGCTACCACCGCATCATCATCATGACCGACGCGGACGTCGACGGGTCGCACATCCGCACCTTGTTGCTGACGTTCTTCTACCGTCAGATGCCTGAGCTCATCGAGCGAGGCTACGTCTATATCGGTCTGCCGCCGCTGTACAAGCTCAAGCAGGGCAAGACCGAGATCTATCTGAAAGACGACGGCGCGCTGAATCAATATCTCATCGGTAACGCCGTCGATCAGGCCGAACTGCGCTATAGCTCCGATGCGCCGCCGATCACCGGCGTCGCACTCGAAAAACTGCTCGCCGACTACCAGGCCGCACTCGACCAGATCGATCGCCTGAGTCATCGCTGCGACGTCAACGTGCTGACCGCGATGCTCGAACTCCCGCCGCTCGACGACGGCATCTGGAACGACGAAGCCGCAACGGCCGCCTGGCTGGCGCGCATATCGGCGCGGCTCAACAACGTCGGACTCGGGCGCGCGCAGTACCGGCTGCGCATCCAGACCGCGACCGCGGAGCACCCGGCCGCGCTCGTGATCGAACGCGACCAGCACGGCCTCACGCACACGCAGGTCCTGCCGGCGAGTTTCATCGCGAGTCCGGAAATGCGGCCGATCCTCGATGCCGCGCGACATCTTGCCGATTTGGTCCAACCGGGATCTGAAATCCGCCGCGGCAACTCGGCGTCGCTCGTCGACTCGTTCGCGCGGGCGCGTGCCTGGCTCATGGACGAAGCGAAGAAGGGGCGCACGATCCAGCGCTTCAAGGGGCTCGGCGAAATGAATCCGGAGCAGCTCTGGGAGACCACGGTCAACCCGGAAACGCGCCGGCTGCTCCAGGTCAGCATCGAGGACGCGGTAGCGGCCGACCAGATCTTCTCGACGCTCATGGGCGATGTCGTCGAGCCGCGTCGCGAGTTCATCGAGTCCAACGCGCTGCGCGTTGCGAATCTCGACGTCTGAGGTCTTTGCGGCGGCCGTCGCGGCCGCCGTGCATCTGGCGTTCACGGCCGGCGCGCAAAGCTCAACCCCGCCGATAGCGTTTTTGCGTTGCACGCAGCGCGGGCGGGGCCGACGTCCCGGCTGCGCATTCTGCACTGCACCATTCCATACAAGGACGAATGGGTGCTCGAGCGGACCAGACTTTGGTCTAAGAAACTTCTATCAAATTAGAAATTGATTTTAGTTTCCAAGTTAAAAAAACGGCAGCCCTACGAAAACTCCCGTAAAACGGCTGCATTCCGGCCGCTTTCCACGCTACGCAGAGACCTGTAACAACTCGTTGCAAGCGGCTGGAATTCATAGGTTTCTTTTTAACGCTGCGATAACGAATGCCGAATTGCATGTGCTTGTAGTTTGAACATTCGCGGATTAACCTCTGCGACCCCTTTACCGCTTGCCCCCAGGCAGGCCGTGAGAAACCAGTCGAGGCGCTATTCAATGCACGCTCCCAACGTCAAGAAGCTCGTCCTTTGTCTCGGTGCAGTTTCGCTGCTCGCGGCCGGAATCGCTTCCGCGTCCCGTATCCCGGGCGAACGTTCCAACGAGCAGCGGTCCAGCAAGAGCAGCGGCAAGGTCGACAAGACCGAGAACGCGTACCCGAACGCCAAGCGCAACGATCCGAAGACCGACATGCCGGGTTCGCTCGGCACGAAGCTCAACAAAGCACAGGAAGCCGCGTCCGACGGCGATGCCGACAAGGCCATCGCGCTCATCGATGAAGTCATCGGTGACAAGAAGGTGACACCGTACGCGAAGGCGTTCGGCCTGTACCTGCGTTCCAATGCGAAGTGGGAAAAGGAAGACGGCGCCGGCGCCATCGCCGATCTCAAGGAAGCGATCGCCCTCGACGCGCTGCCGAACTCCAACCAGTTTCCGGCCATCTACACGCTCGCCCAGTTCCAGCTGCAGGAAGAGCAGTACGCCGACTCCGCGAAGAGCATCGATCTCTATATCGAACAGAGCGGCGACAAGAAGGCCGAAGCGCTCGCCGTCAAGGCCAACGCGCTCTATCGCGCCGACAAGTTCCAGGAAGCGATCGACACGATGAAGCAAGCGATCGCGGCCAGCGACAAGCCGCAGGACAGCTGGAACCAGATCCTGATGGCCAGCTACTTCGAACTCAACCAGTACGACGAAGCGGCCAAGCTGTCCGAATCGCAGCTGCAGAAGAACCCGAACGACAAGAAGCTGATCCAGCAGCTCGCGTCGATCTATGTCAACGGCGACCAAAGCGAAAAGGCGCTGAAACTCCTGAGCGATGCGAAGTCGCGCGGCCTGATCACGACGTCGGACGACTACAAGCTGCTCGCTCAGCTCTACGGCCAGGCCGAAAAGCCCGCTGAAGGCGCGGCACTGCTGGAAGAAGGTTTCCAGAAGGGCGCGATCCAGCCGAGCTATGAAATGTACAAGCTGCTCGGCGATTCCTATGCCCTGGCCGAAAACGAGCCGAAGGCGATCGACGCCTACGGCAAGGCGTCGCCGCTCGCGAAAGACGGCGAAGCCGATCTGCTGCGTGGTCAGCTGCAGGTCAACAACCAGCAATGGGCTCCGGCGAAGGAATCGCTGACGAAGGCACTGCAGCGCGGCGTCAAGCGCCAGGGTGCGGCCTACGTCCTGCTTGGTAACGCGGAGAACGAACTCGGTAACAAGAGCGCCGCCATCGCTGCCATGGAAAAGGCGCAAGGCTACGAAGAAACCCGCCAGATGGCAGGTACGTGGCTCAAGATGATCAAGGGCGGAGGCGTTCCGAAGAAAAAGTAAGCCATTCCGCACTCTTCGCAATAAGCGTGCGGTGTTCGGCGACCTTCAGGCCGGGTTAATATAGGCGTCCCGACTCACATATTGAGCGTCGGGCTGGCCTCGTGTACGGTGCCAGCCCCTCGCCAGCCGCGGCGCGGCGCCCTGCAACAAGCCCTCAGATCTCACACTCAGCGAACCTTGGTTCAAAGCAAATGGCGTTGACGACAGAAGACCAGCGCGAAACGTACAGTTGGAGGCGCACCTCAGCGCTGGCCGCCGCCATGGCCGTGCACGGACTCGCTTTCATCATGATGATTGCGCCGGTGGCGCCGCCTCAGGCGAAGGAAAAGAAGAAGGAGACCGTCGTCTCGGTCGAATTCG
>CAMLLF010000521.1 GCA_946480705.1 uncultured Lysobacteraceae bacterium
CCACGCGAAGCCGAGCGCGCCGAACGCCAGTCCGACGAAGATCGCGCGGCGCTCGCCGAAGCGCCGCACGATGCGGCTGACGAGCAGCGCCTGCACGATGCCGTTGCAGACGCCGACGAAGCCGAGCGTATAGCCGACCGCCTGAGGCCCCCAGCCGTAGCGGTAGTCGGCGTAGAGCACGAACGTCGTGTTCAGCACGTAGTGCGCGAGCTGCGACAGGAACACGACGAACGCGAGCGCGTAGACCTGCGGATAGCGGCGCAGCAGCAGCAGCGCGCCGACGGGATTCGCGCGGCTCCAGTCGTAGCGCGGCGTGCGGCGTTCGGCCGGCAGCGACTCGGGCAACACGAAATAGCCATAGCAGAAGTTCGCGAGCGCGAGGCCGGCCGCGAGCCAGAACGGCAGGCGCAGATCGACGTCGCCGAGCGTGCCGCCGAGCGCCGGGCCGAGCACGAAGCCGATGCCGAATGCCGCGCCGAGTGCGCCGAATGCCGCGGCGCGTTTTTCCGGCGGCGTGACGTCGGCGATGTAGGCGTTCGCGGTGCTGAAGCTCGCCGCGGTCATGCCCGAGATCACGCGCGCGATCACGAGCCAGGGCAGCGTCTGCACGACGGCCATCAGGATGAAATCGAGTCCGAGGCCGAGGTTGGACAGCAGGATCACGGGGCGGCGGCCGTAGCGGTCCGACAACGCGCCCTGGATCGGGCTGCAGAAGAACTGCACGACCGCGAACACGGTCGCGATGATGCCGACCCAGTCGGCCGCGGCGACCATGTCGCCGCCGGCCATCTGCTTGATCAGGCGCGGCAGCACCGGAATCACGATGCCGAAGGCGAGGATGTCGAGCAGGACCGTGATGAAGATGAAAGCCAGCGCAGCCTTGCGCGCCGGCGAGACGGAAGCGGGGTCGTGCACGGGGATTCCTGCAGGATTTGCGGCGGCGCGCAGTCTAGCAGGCGAGGCCGGCGGGCCGGCGCGCACGGCTCGGCGCGCGGCATCGTCGCTTCGGCGCGCAGGACGCGTGGCGGTATGCAATCTTGCGCATTGTGCTGTGGTCCTTTGCGGCACCCAGTCCGTGCCATCTGCCGGAGATCCGATGCCGACGAGTCCGCTACGCCTGCTGCCGCTGCTCGCGCTGCTGTCCGTCGCGGCGGCACCGGCGGCCGTCGTCGAGACCGAACACCTCGCGGTCGAACTCGTTGCCGAGAAGACCGCGCTCGTCGCCGGGCAGGCGAACTGGGTCGGCCTGCGCCTCGACCATGAGCCGCACTGGCATACCTACTGGATGAACGCCGGCGACACCGGCCTGCCGACGCGGTTCGAGTGGGCGCTTGCGCCGGGCTGGCGCGCCGGCGACATCGCCTGGCCCGCGCCGGAGCGGCTGCAGATCGGCGAGCTGTTCAACTTCGGCTATTCCGGCACGAACGTGTTGCCCGTTGCGATCACGCTGCCGGCCGACGCGAAGGCCGGCGAGACGGCGCGCATCACGCTGAAAGCGGACTGGCTGGTCTGCAAGGAAGAATGCATTCCGGGCAAGGCGACGCTCGAACTCTCGCTGCCGGTCGTTGCGGCGGGCAGCGCGCCGGCCGACGCACCCGCTGCGGCATCGCTGCGCACGGCGCTCGCGCAGCGTCCGGTCGACACGAACTGGAACGCGGCCGTCACGGCTGCCGGCGATCGCATCGAGATGCGCATCAGCGGGTCGGATCTGCCCGATATCGCCGGACTCGACGCGTTCGCGCAGCAGCCGCAGGTGCTCGCGAACACGCCGCCGCGGCTTGCGCGCGACGGCGGCGCGCTGACGGTGTCGGCCGCGCGCAGCGACTATTTCACGACCGCTCCGCGCGCGCTCGACCTCGTGCTCGTGCAGCGCGGCGACGCCGGCAGCGTGCGCGCCTGGCGCGTCGCGGCCGACTGGCCTGCAGCGACGTCCGGCGGCAGCGCAACCGCGGCGGCACCGTCGACACCCGGCGGCGGTTCCGGCGATGCGGTCGGCGGTCTCGGCGTCGCGCTGCTGCTCGCACTGTTCGGCGGCCTCGTGCTGAACCTCATGCCCTGCGTGTTTCCCGTGCTGTCGCTCAAGGCGCTCGGACTCGCCGAGACCGCGCATGCGCCGGGCGCCGCGCGGCGCGACGGTCTTGCGTATCTGGCCGGCGCCGTCTCCGGTTTCGTCGCGCTGGCCGCCGTGCTGCTCGCGCTGCGCGCCGCAGGCCAGGGGCTCGGCTGGGGCTTCCAGCTGCAGTCGCCGCTGCTCGTCGCGCTGCTCGCCTATCTGATGGTCGGCATGGGCCTGAGCCTGTCCGGCGCGTTCGTGATCGGCGCGCGGCTCGCCGGCACCGGCCAGTCGCTCGCCGACGGCCAGGGCGCGCGCGCCGCCTTTTTCACGGGACTGCTCGCCTGCGTCGTCGCGAGTCCGTGCACGGCGCCGTTCATGGGACCGGCGCTCGGCTTCGCGCTGACCCAGCCCGCGCTCGGCGCGCTCGCCGTATTCGCGGCACTCGGCGTCGGCCTCGCGCTGCCGATCGTCGTGCTCGGTTTCGTACCGCTGCTCGCGCGCTGGCTGCCGCGCCCGGGCGCCTGGATGGATGCGTTCAAGCAACTGATGGCCTGGCCGCTGTACCTCACGGCCGTCTGGCTGTTCTGGGTGCTCATGCGGCAGGTCGGCGCCGATGCGGCCGCGCTCGCGCTGGTCGGTCTCGTCGCGCTGATCGCCGCGCTCGTGCTGTTCGGCCGCAACCAGCTGCGCGTCGCACCCGGCTGGCCGCGGCATGTCGCGGTCGCTGTGCTGCTCGCGCTCGCCCTCGCGCCGCTGTCGGCGATCACGTCGCTCGCGACGCGCGGCGGAACCTCGGCCGACGGCGAGGTCTGGCAGGCATGGACGCCGCAGCGTCTGGACGAACTGCGCCGCGCCGGCGAGCCGGTATTCGTGAACATGACGGCGGCCTGGTGCATCACCTGCCTCGCGAACGAGCGCGTCGCGCTGTCGTCGGGCGATTTCGCGCAGCGCCTGCAG
Organism: uncultured Lysobacteraceae bacterium; assembly: GCA_946480705.1. Next base: position 3,014 of record CAMLLF010000521.1, read on the forward strand.
CGCGACGGCATCCGCTATCTGAAAGGCGACTGGACGACGCAGGACGCGGCCATCACCGCGTATCTCGCCGAGTTCTCGCGCAGCGGCGTGCCGCTGTACGTCGTCTATCCGCGCGGCGGCGGCACCCCCGAGGTGCTTCCGCAGCTCCTGACCCCCGGCCTCGTCGACGCCGCGCTCGCGCGCGCCGCGGCAGGCTCTTCGTCCCCACCCGCCACCCGGAGTCCACCATGAAACTGATCTCCACGCTGCTCGCCGCCGCGCTGTCCTTCTCCGCCGCGCCGCTACTGGCCAAGGTCGAAGTCGGCCAGCCGGCGCCGGGCTTCAGCCTCACCGACAGCAACGGCAAGACGCGCTCGCTCGAAGAGTTCAAAGGCAAGACGGTCGTGCTCGAATGGACGAACGCCGAGTGCCCGTTCGTGAAGAAGCACTACGGCAGCGGCAACATGCAGGCGCAGCAGAAGGACGCGACCGGCGCCGGCGTCGTCTGGCTGTCGATCAACTCCGGCGCGCCCGGCAAGCAGGGCCAGCTCGACGGCGCCGGCGCGAACGCGCTGATCAAGACCAGCAACGGCGCGCAGACCGCCTACCTGCTCGATCCCGAAGGCAAGGCCGGCAAGGCCTACGGCGCGAAGACGACGCCGCACATGTACGTCATCGACGGCCAGGGCGTGCTGCGCTACATGGGCGGCATCGACTCGATCCAGAGCGCCGACGCCGCCGACATTCCGAAGGCGACGCAGTACGT
>CAMLLF010000522.1 GCA_946480705.1 uncultured Lysobacteraceae bacterium
GTGCAGGGCTCGCAGCCGATCGACGGATAGCCTCGCGCGTGCAGCGCGTTGACCGGCACGCCGTGGCGGGCGATGTAGCCGCGCAGGTCGTCGTCGGACCAGTCGTCCACGGCGACGCCGAAGGACTCCGCCAGCTTGACGAAATCCGGATTGCCCATGTCCATGCCGAAGTTCGGGAAATCCATATGTGCCTGTTTCCACTTGATCATGCCGTAGGCGTCGTCGCGCAGCAGCAGCACGGTCAGGTCGAGGCCGAGCCGCACCGCGGTCTCGATCTCCTGCGAATTCATCAGGAATCCGCCGTCGCCGGCGACGGCGACGACCTTGCGCTTCGGATGCACGATCTTCGCGGCGATCGCCGAGGGCAGGCCCGCGCCCATCGTCGCGAGCGCGTTGTCGAGCAGCAGCGTGTTGGGCTGGCGCGAGCGGTAGTAGCGCGCGAACCAGATCTTGTACATGCCGTTGTCGAGGCAGAGGATGCCGTCGTCGGGCATGACCTGTCGCACGTCGGCGACGAGGCGCACCGGATGGATCGGAAAGCGCGCGTCGTCGGCGCCCTTGCGCAGATGGTCTTCGAGATGCCGCCGCACCGTGTCGAACCACGCGAAGTCCCAGTGCGGCTGCGGTGCCAGCGCTTCCTTGAGCTGCCAGACCGAGTTGGCGACGTCGCCGACGAGTTCGATCTGCGGGAAATAGACCGTGTCGACCTCGGCGCTCGAGAAGTTGACGTGGATCACCGTGCGCAGGCCGCGGCGCATGAAGAACGGCGGCTTCTCGATGACGTCGTGGCCGCAGTTGACGATGCAGTCGGCCTGCTCGATCGCGCGGTGCACGAAGTCGCCGTCGCTGAGCGCGGCGTTGCCGAGCCAGAGCGGGTGATCCTCGTCGATGACGCCCTTGCCCATCTGCGTCGTGAAGAACGGGATGCCGGTGTGGTCGACGAACGCGTGCAGCATCTTGGAGCAGGTCTTGCGGTTCGCGCCGGCGCCGATCATCAGCAGCGGACGCTTCGCGTCGCGGATCGCCGCCGCGGCATGCGCGACGGCCTTCTCGTCGGCGATCGGCCGGCGCCGATAGCTCGCCGGGATAAGGATCGCGTCGGATTCGTCGCGCGCGATGTCCTCGGGCAGTTCGAGGTGCGCGGCGCCGGGCCGTTCTTCCTCGGCCTGACGGAAACTCTCGCGCACGCGCGCCGGAATGTTGTCGGCCGAGACGATCTGCCGCGTGTACTTGGTCAAGGGCTTGAGCATGCCGACCACGTCGACAATCTGGAAATGTCCTTGTTTGGACAGTTTCACGGGCTTCTGCCCGGTCAGCATCAGCATCGGCATGCCGCCGAGCTGCGCATAGGCCGCCGAGGTGACGAAGTTCGTCGCGCCGGGGCCGAGGGTCGCCAGGCAGACGCCGGCGCGGCCGGTCAGGCGGCCGTAGGTCGCGGCCATGAAGCCGGCGGCCTGTTCGTGGCGCGTCAGGATCAGGCGGATCGACGAGGTGCGCAGCGATTCGAGCAGATCGAGGTTCTCTTCGCCGGGAATGCCGAACACGTATTCCACGCCTTCGGCTTCGAGCGCTTTCACGAACAGGTCGGACGCCTTCATGACCGCTCCTCGGTAGTCCGCTGCGATTCTCGGCAGCGCGGCGCGACGGGTCAACGGCGGATTGCGGGCGCCGAGGGTCGAGGAGTGAGAAGTGAGTGGCGAGCGCCGGCCGCCGTCCACTCGTTTCTCACTGCTCCCGGCTCATTCCCGCTTTTTAGATTGGCGGATCACTCCACGCGCACGCGCAGTTCACCCTCGGCGAGGCGTGCGCGCAGCACCGTGCCTGTCTGCGTGTCGGAAGGTGCGCGAATGACGCGGCCGTCCTGAGCGTCCTGCAGCAATGCATAGCCGCGCGCGAGCACGGCCAGCGGGCTGACCGCGTGGAGCGCGCGGGCCAGCGCGGTCAGGCGCGCGCGACGTGTGTCGAGACCGCCGCGCAGCCGGTGCCGCAGCAGCTCGCGCTGATGCGCGAGCGCGAGCCGTGCGCGCTGCAGGCGCTGTTCGGGTGCCTGACGCCAGAGCCGCGTCGCGAGCCCCGCGAGGCGCTCGCGGCGCTGCTGCCGGCCGTGCAGCAGCGCATGCCGCAGGCGCAGATCGAGCGCCGCCAGGCGGCTGCGCCCGAGCGCGAGCCGCTGCGCCGGACTGCGTGCCTGCAACTGCGCCGACAGGCGGTCGAGGGTCTGCTGACGCTGCTGCAGGCGGCGCTGCAGCAGCAGCTCGATGCGCTGCACGCGCTGGCGCAACTGGCGCGACAGCTCGCCCGTGTCCGGCGCGATCAATTCGGCCGCGGCCGACGGCGTCGGTGCGCGCAGGTCGGCGACGAAGTCGGCGATCGTGAAATCGGTCTCGTGTCCGATCGCGGAGACGACCGGCACCTTCGCTTTGAAGATGGCGTGCGCGACCATCTCGCTGTTGAACGCCCAGAGGTCCTCGATCGATCCGCCGCCGCGCGCGATCAGGATGAGGTCGTGGCGCGCCGCCGCGGCGATCCGGCGCAGCGCCGCGACGATCGCCGGCGGTGCTTCCCTGCCTTGCACGGGCACCGGCACGACATCGACCGCGAGCAGCGGATAGCGCCGTCCGAGCACGCTGAGAACATCGCGCACTGCCGCGCCCGTCGCCGATGTCACGACGGCGAGGCGGCGCGGGAAGCGCGGCAGCGCGCGCTTGCGCCCGGCGGCGAACAGGCCTTCGGCGGCGAGCGTCGCCTTGAGCCGCTCGAACTCGCGCCGCAGCGCGCCTTCGCCGGCTTCCTCGAGATGTTCGACGATGAGCTGGAACTCGCCGCGCGCCTCGTAGAGGCTGACGCGTGCGCGGGCAAGCACCTGCATGCCGTCGGCCGGACGGAAGCGCAGCAGCGCGCTCTTCGGTTTGAACATCGCGCAGCGCACCTGCGCGCCGCCGTCCTTGAGACTGAAATACAGATGCCCCGACGCGGGACGCGCGAAATTGGAAATTTCGCCTTCTAGCCAGATCAGGCCGAACGCGTCTTCGAGCAGGTCGCGGGCGCGGCGCGTCAGCTGCGACGGCGTCAGCACCTCGCGGCCGCTGGCATAGGCGATGCGGTCTTCGGACATCGACGGAGCAGGACAGGCCGGCGGCGACGCCGGGCGGGGCGGCAGTGTAGGCGTGCGCGCAGGCGTCGGCAAACCGCATCGCACCCGTCGCAGCGTTCAGCTTCGTGATGGTGCGGGCGCTCGCGCATGGACGCGCGTCGAATCGCTATAGTGGCGTCGCGGCGACGGATGCCGCGGCAAGAACGCTCTTCCACCATTGCTCAGGGGTAATGACGAAGAACATGGCTCAGACCAGCACCGATGCCGAAGCGGCGCGTCGCGCGCCGGCCGGCGAACGAGCACTGCGGCAGCGACTCGACGCGGCTCCCCGCCCGCGTCTGGCGCTACGCCCCACGTAATCCGTCCCGGCGGTCCGCACTCGTGCTCGACGCGTTCGTCAGCGAGTGGCGCAACAGCCTCGGCGATATCTGGGACGGCGCGAAGGCCGGCCTGCTGCACGAAGAACTCGAGAAGATCAACGCCGAAGCCGAAGCGCAGGACGTCGGCGACATCGCGACGCCGACGCTCGAGCTCATCGTATTCCTGTGCTCGTTCATCGAGACCGGCGCGATACCGAGCACCGTGCAGCGCCAGGCGCTGGCCGGACTCGTCGACGGGCTCAGCCAGTCGGCCGAAGCGCCGCGGACGGCGCCGCGTGCGGTCA
>CAMLLF010000523.1 GCA_946480705.1 uncultured Lysobacteraceae bacterium
CCGGTCACGCGCAGAACGCCCTGGCGCAGGTTGACCTGATCCGCGCGCAGGCCGACGAGTTCGCTGACGCGCAGGCCGGTCGCATAGAGCAGTTCGAGCATCGCACGGTCACGCAGACCCAGCGGCGTATCGGTATCGGGCGCGCGGATCAGCGCCTCGACCTCGGCTTCGCTGAGTGCCTTGGGCAGCGCGCGCGGCAGCTTCGGCGCGTCGAGCAGCAGGGTCGGATCGTCGGCGACCGCGCCGATGCGCTTCATGAGTTTGTAATATCGCCGCAAAGTGGACAAAAGGCGCGCATTCGAGCGCGCCGTGTATTTCGCGGCCGAGCGCGCCGCGAGGTAGCGGTACAGCAGCTCGCGCGACGCGGCGCCGAGGCTGCTGCCCTGCCCGGCCAGCCAGCGCGCGAAGCCGACGAGATCGCTGCGATAGCTCGCGAGCGTGTTTTCGGCGAGTCCGTATTCGGACCAGACCTGCTCGATGAAGCGTTCGATCGCGGCGCGGTCGATGTCGGTCAGCGGCGGAGTTTCGAGTTCTTTCATTACTTCGCCAGCAATGACCCTCCCCTTCAGGGGGCGGGCATGGAAGGGGATGGGTTTTGCTTTCGTCCGCCGGAAATGGCCGGCGGACGAAGCCGAAACGGTCGAACCAGGAATGTCGCGCCCGACTTTTCCCGCGCCGCAGGTTAGCCCAACTCCGTCGCTGCGACGAAACGCCCGGATGACACTGCCGCGGAATCGCTGCATGCTTGCGCGGTTCTCACGACCGTCGACAGCCGCGCATGAACGACGCAATGCCCCGGCCGGCCTCTCTGGGCCTGCGCCTCGCCGCCGCGATCTACGACTTCTTTCCGCTGCTCGCGATCTGGATGGCGACCGGCGCGGCGTCGATCGCGGTGACCGGCGGCCAGCTCGACTACCACGTCTGGTGGTACCGGCTGCTGCTGCTCGGCGTCACGACCGTCTATTTCGTGCTGTCGTGGCGCTACGGCGGCCAGACCATCGGCATGCGCGCCTGGCGCCTGCGCGTGGTCGACGATCGCGGCGCGTCGCCGGGCTGGGGCGCGGCATTGCTGCGCTTCGTCGTCGCGCAGGTTTCGCTGGCCGTGCTGCTGCTCGGCTTTCTCTGGTGCCTGTTCGAGCGCGATCGCCGCGGCTGGCACGATCTCGCGAGCGGCACGCGCGTCGTGCGGCTGCCGCGGCGCTAGGAGCGTCATGCCATGCTCGCCCTGATCCTGTTCGCCGCCGGCGGCGCCGTCTTCGCGACGCTCGGCACGCTGCATCTGATGCTCACGTTCCGCGGACCGAAGCTGCATCCGTACGACGAGTCCGTGCGCACGGCCATGCAGGCGACGACGATGCGCATCACGCGCGATACCTCGCTGTGGAACGCCTGGATCGGTTTCAACGCGAGCCACAGCCTCGGTGCGATGGCGTTCGGCGCGTTCGTGCTGCTGCTCGCGATCGGCTACGGCGATTTCCTGCGCGGCGCGCCGGTGTTCGCCTGGCTCGCGTTCGCGAATGCGGCGCTCTGGCTCGCCGTTGCGCAGCGCCATTGGTTTCGCATTCCGCGCAACGGACTCGCGCTGTCGACGCTGTGTTTCCTCGTTGCGGCCGTGCTGCTCAGCGTCGGCTGACCGCCGTCAGCTCGCGCGCCGGAAATACCAGAACGCCGCGGACATCAGCAGCAGCGCGGGCAGCGCCGTCGCGAAGGCCAGGTTCAATCCGTAGACCGCGCCGATGCTGACGAACGAGCGCTGCAGGAAATACCAGGCGATCGCGAGCACCATGCCGATGAAGATGCGCTTGCCGATACCGCCGCTGCGCAGCGTGCCGAATGCGAACGGCAGCGCGCAGACGACGAGCACGAGCACGTTGAACGGCCAGAGCAGCCGCGCCCAGTAGGCCATCTCGAAGCTCGACGCGTCCTGCTGGTTGCGCTTGAGGTAACGGATGTTGCGGCGCAGGTCGCTGACCGACAGATACGACGGCTGCACGATCGACAGCGCGAGCATGCGCGGGTCGAGCCCCGACTTCCACTGCGTCTTCGCTTCGGTCGTGCTCTTGGCTTCGTCGGCGCCGAATTCGGTGCGGCGCACTTTGTCCATGGTCCACTCGCCGGCACGGTGCAACGCGCTTTCGGCGATCGCGATCGACTGCAGTTGGCCCTTCGGCGTGAACTCGAACACGCGCACGTCGGCCAGGCGCACTTCGCGCACGCCGTCGACCTGGCGCGTCGTGCCCGTCTTGGCGTTGATGAACGTGTCTCCGTCGCGCGCCCAGATGCCGCCGCTGCGCCGGCCGATCGCGATGTTGTTGGACTTGGCCTGCAGCGCGAGCGACTGCGCCTGCTGTTCGGCCGCGGGCGCAACCGTCTCGCCCATCGCCGCGACGAGCAGCGTCGCGATCGCGAGCGACAGCCCCGCGGACAGGCAGATGCGCAGCTTCGACATGCCGGCCGCACGCAGTGCGGTCAATTCGCCGCTGCCGGCGAGCACGCCCATGCCGAGCAGCGAACCGATCAACGCCGCATTGCCGAACCACTCGTAGCCGCGCCGCGGCAGGGTCAGGATGATCTGCAGCGCGACCGCGCCGACGCCGTAGTTGCCCTTGCCGATGTCGACGGCTTCGCTGACGAACGCGCGCGCCGCATCGAGGCCGACCAGCAGCATCCAGGTCGCGAGGACGGCCGAGAGCGTGCTGTACGCGACGAGCCGGTCGACCTGCTTCATGCGCCAGATCATGCGCGGTCTCCGCGCTTGTTCGCGCCGCGCGGCGCCGGCACGACGGCCGCTGCCGGCGCGGCCGGCTGCGGCAGACGGTCGCTGCGCCGCATCAGCCAGATCGCGACCGCGGCGGCCGGCACGTGCACCCACCAGAGCCCGACGAACGCCGGCACGCGCCCCTGCTCGATCATCGAGCGCGCGACGCCGAGCCAGCCGAGATAGATGAGATAGCACAGCAGCGCGACGAGCAGGCTCGCATAGCGCGCCTCGCGCGGCCGCGTGCGCGCCAGCGGCACGGCGAGCACGGCGAGGATCAGCACCGACAGCGGTGCGGCGAGGCGCCAGTGCACTTCGGCGCGCTGCAGCGGTTCGTTGCCGGCGAGCAGTTCGGCGAGCGGCGCGGCGCGCTTGAGCGCTTCGGGCGTGTCGTCGGATTCGCTGTCGGCCAGCGCGATGTCGTTGCCCTTGAAGCGCAGCAGGCGGAAATCGTCGTGGCCGATGCGGCCTTCGACGCGAAAACCGTCCTGCAGTGCGAGGAAACGGCCTTCGCCGTCGCTCTCGCGGCGCAGCGCGCCGCGCTCGGCGGTGATGACGTCGATGCGCACATCCTCGCCGTCGGGGCGCTCGGTCTCGACGAACATGCGCTCGAACTGCGAGCCGCCGTCGTTCATCGCGCCGACGTAGATGACGCCGCCACGTCCGGGCAATTGCACGAAGCGTCCCGCCTCGAGGCCGGCGACGACGAGCGAGCGATTGGCCTCTTCGACGAGGCTGTGCGACAGGCGGATCGCCGCGGGCGCAAGCCAGAACGAGATCAGCGCGACGAGCGCGACCGCCGGCCCGGCAATCCAGGCCAGCGGACGCAGCAGGTCGGTCAGCGGCATGCCGGCGCCCTGCAGCACGGCCATTTCGTTGTCGCGCCAGAGCCGGCCGTAGGCCAGCAGCACGCCGATGAACAGCGCGAGCGGCACCAGCACCGTCAACGCGTCGAGCGTGCGCAAGCCGAGGATTTCAAAGACGAG
>CAMLLF010000524.1 GCA_946480705.1 uncultured Lysobacteraceae bacterium
CGGCGGCGGCGACGCGCGTCCGTTTGCGCTGGTCGGCAAGGGCATCACCTTCGACACCGGCGGCATCTCGCTGAAGCCCGGCCCCGGCATGGAAGAAATGAAGTTCGACATGTGCGGCGCCGCCGGCATGTTCGGCACATTCGTCGCGGCGACGACGCTGAAGCTGCCGCTGAACCTCGTCTGCATTCTCGCCGCGGTCGAAAACATGCCCGACGGCAATTCGTATCGTCCGGGCGACGTGCTCACGAGCATGTCGGGCCTCACGATCGAAGTGCTGAACACCGACGCCGAAGGCCGCCTGATCCTCTGCGACGCGCTGACCTATGCGCAAAAATTCAATCCGCAGACGACCATCGATGCGGCGACGCTGACCGGCGCCTGCGTGATCGCGCTCGGCAAGCATGCGTCGGGCCTCATGACGAAGGACGACGAGCTCGCCGAGCAACTGCTCGCCGCCGGCAACGCGAGCCTCGACCGCGCCTGGCGCCTGCCGATCTGGGACGACTACCAGAACCAGCTCGACTCCGGCTTCGCCGACGTCGCGAACATCGGCGGCAAGAACGGCGGCGCGATCACCGCGGCGTGCTTCCTCGCGCGCTTCACCGAAGGCCAGCGCTGGGCGCACCTCGATGTTGCCGGCACTGCCTGGGACGAAGGCCGCAAGGGTCTCGCGACCGGCCGCCCGGTGCCGCTGCTGACGCAGTACCTGATCGACCGCTGCTGATGTCCTCGACGCGAGGCGGGCGCGCCGCGTCCGCCTCGCGCTGCAGCAACCGCGCTCCCCTGCCCGCTGACTGGCCGCCCGCATGCCCCGCGCCGATTTCTATCTCATCGACAAGCCGCGCTTTCGTGCCGATCCGCTGCTGCTGGTCTGCGAACTCGCCAGGCGCGCCTACGCGAGCGGCCAGCCGACGCTGATCCTTGCGCGCTCGCTGGAGCAGGCCGAAGAAATCGACGGCAAGCTCTGGGAATTCGACGAGGACGCGTTCATTCCGCACCAGATCGCCGGCGACGAAGACGACGAGATCACGCCCGTCCTGATCGTCGCGCCGGACGTCGCGACGTCCGACCGTCCGCTCGTCATCAACCTGCGCGACGACTGCGCGCCGGGCCTGTTCGAGCGCGTGCTCGAAGTCGTCCCCGCCGAGGAATCGCAACGCCTTGGCTCGCGCGAGCGCTGGAAGACGTACAAGCATGCCGGGTTCGACCTCAAGAAGTTCGATATGTAGGAGCGGGAAAATAGGGAGCAGGTGGTAGGAAACCGTAGACGCCGCGGCTGCGGCCGCATTCGCCATTCCCGCCTCGTGCGAATCCACTTGTTTTCCTCGTGGAAAATAGAAAAAAAAGAAGCCAGCGCACGCCCACGGCACGCGACGCCACTGCGCTTCTCCATTTCCTGCCTTCTACCCTCTACCTCCTGCTTTCAGGTCCGATTCCGTCCTGATTGCCGCGCAGACTCCTGCGGTCGCGAAACGTCGACTCGCCAAGGAGCTGCGCAATGCCCACCGATTTCGCCTACGGCACGCCGGACGCGTCGCCGATCGACCACGACTGGCTGCGGCTCGTCGCGCGCAGCGGCGCGCGTCGCGAGCGTGTACGCGTGCGTCCCGGCGTCGCGCGCATCCTGCGCGCGCTCGGCGTGCTGGCCGCCGGCACGGCGGCGGCGAGCACCGCTGCCGCGGACGTGCCGTCGCCGGCGACTGCCGCCGCCGATGCGCAGACCGTCGTCGAGCTGCGCCAATACACCCTGCACCCGGGCCAGCGCGACACGCTGATCGCGCTGTTCGATGCGGAGTTCCTCGAAACCCAGGAAGCCACCGGCATGCGCGTGCTCGCGCAGTTCCGCGATCTCGACAACCCCGATCGCTTCGTCTGGCTGCGCAGCTTCGCCGACATGCCGGCACGCAAGTCGGCGCTCGACAGCTTCTACGGCGGCCCGGTCTGGAAGGCGCATCGCGAAGCGGCGAACGCGACGATGATCGATTCCGACAACGTGCTGCTGCTGCGTCCCGCCGATGCCGGTTCGCGCTTCGAACTCGCCGGCCGCGCGCGTCCCGCAAACGATGCCGCCGATACGAACGCGATGCTCTTCGTCGCGACGATCCGCTATCTGCGCGAACCGGCGACGCCCGCGCTGCTCGAGCTCATGCGCACGCGCGTCGAGCCGCGCTGGCGCGACGGCGGCGCCAGACCACTCGCGCGTTTCGTCACCGAGTCGGCGGAAAACACGTTTCCGCGCCTGCCCGTGCGCGCCGGCGAAAACGTGCTCGTGACGTTCGCCGCCTTCGTCGACGAAGCACAGCATCGCCGCTTCCAGGCGTCCGACGCGTTCCGCGACAGCGAAGCGGAACTTCAGCCATATCTCGCGCGCGCCGGCGAAACGCTGCGTCTGCAGCCGACGCGGCGCTCGCTGCTGCGTTGACGTATTGCAGTGACGCCGGTTGGGCTGAGCCGCAGGCGAAGCCCAACACCGAGGTGAACCCGCTCGCCGGACGCACGGCGAAACGATGGCTCCGATAGCGAAGCGGTTGGTCTTTTCGGAATGCGATCTTTCTTCGACAGATGATCGCCGCGCGTGACGACCTCGGCGTTGGGCTTCGCCTGCGGCTCAGCCCCGCCTACGAATCGGCTGCCGAAGCGCTCCATCTGGCGTCGCAGCGACAGTGCGTCGCGATGCGGAATTCGGTGAAACGGGCATGCGGGGTCTACGAAGATCATTTTATCGCGCAGATTTGCAGTTCTGGCAAACGCGCCGCGTGCGCGCTACCGTGCGCCGCCTCGACTGCCGACGGACACCGCGATGAAAGACCTCACGCAAGGCTCCATTCCGGGCCACTTGCTGCGCATGGCCGCACCGATCGCGATCGGCATGCTGTTCCAGATGCTCTACGTGCTGATCGATCTCTACTTCGTCGCGCAGCTCGGCGATGCCGCGGTGGCCGGCGTCGGCACCGTAGGCAACGTGCAGTTCATTCTGATGGCCGTGACCCAGGTGCTCGGCGTCGGCACGATGGCATTGATCGCGCAGGCGGCCGGTCGCAAGGACCAACACGACGCGAACCTCGTGTTCAACCAGAGCCTGCTGCTGGGCCTGATCTGCGCGGCGCTCACGCTGATCGGCGGCTACGGTTTCGCCGACCTCTACATCGGCACGCTCGGTGCCGACGCGGCGACGATTGCCGCGGGCAATGATTATCTCTACGGCTTCCTGCCGGGCATGGCGCTGCAGTTCGCGCTCGTCGGCATGGGTTCGGCGCTGCGCGGCACCGGTATCGCGAAACCCACGATGGTCGTGCAGGTGCTCACGGTGATCCTCAACGCGCTGCTCGCGCCCGTGTTCATCGCCGGATGGCTGACCGGCAAGCCGCTCGGCGTGTTCGGTGCGGGACTCGCGAGCACGCTGTCGGTCGCCGCGGGCGTCGCGATGATGATCTGGTACTTCGTGCGGCTCGAGCACTATGTGCATTTCGACCGCACGCAGTTCGCGCCGCAGCTGCCGGTCTGGAAGCGCATCCTCGCGATCGGGCTGCCGCCGGGCGGCGAGTTCGCGCTGATCTTCGTCTACATGGGCGTCATCTACTGGCTGATCCGCGATTTCGGCGCCGCGGCGCAGGCCGGCTTCGGCATCGGATCGCGCGTCATGCAGGCGATCTTCCTGCCCGCGATGGCGATCGCCTTCGCAACCGCACCGGTCGCCGGCCAGAACGTCGGCGCGGGCATCGCCGCGCGCGTGCG
>CAMLLF010000525.1 GCA_946480705.1 uncultured Lysobacteraceae bacterium
GGCGTACCGCTCGCATCCGCAACCATGCGCGCCGGCTCGAGCTGCTGGTGGAGCAACGCACCGTCGAGCTGTCGCGCGCCAAGGGACTGGCCGAGGACACCCTGGCCATGCTGCAGGGGACACAGCGCCAGTTGGTCGAGGCCGAACGCATGGCATCGCTGGGCCAGTTGGTGGCGGGTGTGGCGCATGAGCTGAACACTCCCCTTGGCATCGCCGTCACCGCCGCCTCCCACCAACGCGACATCAGTCGCGAATTGGCGGCCATGGCCGAGGCGCAAACACTCAGCCGCCGTGCCTTGTCCGGCTGGCAGGTCAGTCAGGACGAAGCTTGCCGACTGGTGCTGAGCAGCTTGGAACGCATGCGCGTGCTGATCGACAGCTTCAAGCAGGTCGCGGTCGACCAGACCAGCGAACGCGCCCGGCGCTTTGATTTGCGAACCTACCTCGGCGAAGTGAAGGACACGCTGGGGCCTTTGCTCAAGCGTTGCCCGCATCGCTTGGAGATCGATTGTCCCAGCGGCATCGACCTCGACACCTATCCCGGCGCCCTGTTTCAGATCGTCACCAACCTGGTCAACAACTCCTTGATCCATGCCTTTGTCCCTGAGCGGAGTGGCACGATGCGGATCGTGGTGCAGGACCTTGGCAGCACAGTCGCATTGCACTACAGCGACGACGGGGTCGGCATGCCATCAACGGTCGCCGAGCAAGCGTTCGAACCGTTCTTCACCACCCGGCGTAGCAGTGGCAGCTCCGGACTCGGCCTGTCGATCGTCTACAACCTGGTGACCCACAAACTGGGTGGGCGGATTCGGCTGGAAACGGAACCGGCCGACGGAGCCTCGTTCTTCATTGAGTTTCCTCGTCACTTGCCGACCCGCGCTTGATCGCTCGCGCCGGCTTTCGATGATGGGGCGGGCTGTGCTGTGTTCTTGGCAGCACTTCACTTCCTGCACCGCTTTGCGTCTCGATCCGTACGGCGACGCGGCGCGCGTGACGCAATGTATCTTTGTAAACTATGGAATATATTACATCGAAAACGGGCGTTGCGACCGCCCCGTGCTACGCGCGAAACCCGCCACAAGACACCTGTCGAAAGATAGGGGACGGCATTCCGTTGCCTTCCTATACTGGATTTCACACAGTGCAGCGCTTCGCGCGGGTTGAGTGTGCATGGACAAGTTGTCACCGATCGTGGCGAGCGAAATCACGCATGACCCCGTTGATCGAGAGTGGTTCAAGGACGCCATGTCGCCAAAGTCGCGTCTGCTGCTCGTTGATGACCACGCGATCGTGCGCGAGGGACTGGTCTCATTGTTCGAGGACGAACCGGACATGGAGGTCGTCGGCGAGTCGGATTCAGCTCACGCCGCGCTGCAGTTCGTCAGGTCCAGGAACGTGGACGTCGTCGTTCTCGATCTGCGGATGCCGGGCATGTCCGCCGTCGATGCGATCTATGCACTGCGCGCCGCGTGCCCGGCATTGAAAATCGTCATCCTGACGAGCTTCTTCGAGGACTCCGAAGTCCACGCCGTGCTGAGTGCCGGTGCCGCCGGATTCCTGCTCAAGGATGCGCCGCGTGACGACATACTGCTGGCGATCCGGCGCGTGGCGGCAGGGGAGAGCTGGATTCATCATTCCGTCCAGAATCGCTTGCTGAAGCTGCTGACAGACGGAGTCGGCAAGAAGGATGTCCTGACGCAGCGGGAGGGCCAGGTCCTTCAGCTGGTTGGCGAAGGACTCAGCAACAAGCGGATCGCGCAAGCCCTCGGCATCACGGAAGGCACCGTGAAGAGTTATCTGCGGCAACTGTTTCCGAAAATTCGTGCAACCGACCGTCTGCAGGCCGCACTGTTTGCGCGAGGTTTGCGCCGCACGGACGGCGGCTGAGTGACGGTAGCGGTCGCGCTCGCCGGAACGCCAGTCCAGCCGGGGCGATCGACGCTCCGGCTGGGCCATCGCCGTCATTGAAAGCCGTTCTGGAATAGCACGTCGCTGATCGACTGCCATACAGGACCGCTATCGCCGACCGTCATTCCCTGCACGCCCGTGTAGAGCGATGCCGGTGGCTGACTGCCGAACTGCACGCTGCCTCCGGTCGACGTCATTCCCGAGCGCAGTCGAATCGTGGCGGTCGCTCCCTGGTGCTGGAGATTCACGACGATGTCATCGCCGGTCTGCGTCAGCTGGGCATCCAGTGGCGCTGCGGTCGTTTCCCGGGCGCGCACGAGGACGAGGTTGTAACTGTCGGCGCTGCCCGACTGGTCGATTTCCATGCGGTACTGCGCGCGGGCGTTGCTGTTGCCGCAACAGCTTCGTTCGTCAACGATCCGCGGTGATGCGTTCTGCGGCAGGAGGATGTGGGCGTCGAGTGCCTGCGGGCGAGGCTGGTTCGCCGGTGTGTTGGCGGTCACGCGATTGCCGCTGATGGTCGGATTGCCGGGGAAATGCAGCAGGAACGACTTGATGACCTGATGAGCCTCCAGGCGCGGGCCTTCGTAGCCGGACGAACCGCAGGGAGTCGTATACGGAGGACGTGTCGATGCGTTGCCGCTGCGCAGGCGATCGAAGATCAGCAGCGCGTCCCAGGATCGCAGGTAAATGTATTCGCGAATCATGACTTCGGCGAAAGGCCAATCATCGGCTGCGAGCCAACAGGCGTTGCCGGGCGGGGCTGCGCGATAGGCTGGCTTCAGGTCGACGGCCGCGTAAGTGTAGGCGTCAGAGCTCTCCAGGCGCAGCATCCGGGTGCGGTCGGATTTCGCCAGTACCGGTCCACGCATGTGATAGGTGGAGCCTTTGAGTCCGCCGAAGAGCACCATGTTGCTGGCCAGCCCGTGGTCCGCGGAAACCTGTCCCTGTCCGTGGAATCCGGTCAGATTGGCATCGTCCGATCCGCGATAGCCGAAGCTCGCGCGACTCATCCAGATGCCGTTGCGCCAGAACTGGAAGGCACCCGCGATGCGGCTGTCGTGCGTGGCGCCGCCGAATTCCTCGCTCCCGACACTGTCGTTGGTCATCAGCACTGCGCTGCCTGGCGAAACGGATGCCGAACGCGCGTAGAGGAATCCGTAGCCGCTTGCGAAGTAATCGCGCGGCATGTCGCTGTCGTCGGCGGTTGTGGTGTTTCCCGACAGTGCAGCCTTGACCCACCAGTCAGGCTGGGTGCCGGTCCGCTGCAGCCAGGCCTTGGCATGGCGGGCACGCGGCAGGCCCGGGGCGCGCAGGATGTTGTAGGCGAGCAGGTTGGCGTAGTCGGAGTTGTAGGCCGTGTTGGCGTCGTTCTCGCCGATGTCGCTGAAGGGATATAGCTCGTAGCGCGAACTCTGCGACGCTGCGTTGTAGGTCGGGGCTGGCAGTGTGGCGTACTGGAGGTAGTAGGTCGCGTCATTGTAGAAGGGTGTCTTCAGGTAGGCGTCGTAGCCGAAATCGCGTGCGGACTGAAGTGCGATGACCGGGTAGCCCAACTGGTACGCGCCATATTGCGGCCCTTCCGACGGGACGCCGCCGACACCGAAGTTTGCGGCCCACGGCACGGTGTTGTTTTCAAGGCGCGTGCGCAGCGATGCAGTGATGAATGCCTGGGCGTTTGCGCCGTTCTCGCCAAAGGTGGCGATACCCCACAGCAGGCTATTGCGCAGGTATCCGGCATAGTAGTTGTTGCCTTGCTGGAACTGCCAGTTGTACGGGTTCTCGTTCAACACGCTGATATAGCGAT
>CAMLLF010000526.1 GCA_946480705.1 uncultured Lysobacteraceae bacterium
CGTCCTCAAGATGCTGCCCGGCGTGAATACCAAGGTGCTCAAGCAGGTGAAGCAGATGGACCCCAAGCGGATCAAGCATCTCGAGGCGATCGATCACTTCAAGGCCTTTGTCGGCAGCCAGCCGCCGGAGCTCGATCAGGTGCATCTCGCGCGCGGAGGTGATCGTCATCGGCAGGTACTGGCCGCCGGTGATGAGCGCATTGGCCATCTCGCCGCGACTGCTGCTGCTCGACGAACCCTTCGGCGCGCTCGACGCGCAGGTCCGCGTCGCGCTGCGCCGCTGGCTGCGCCATCTGCACGAAGAGATGAAACTGACGACCGTCTTCGTCACGCACGACCAGGAAGAAGCGCTCGAACTCGCCGATCGCGTCGTCGTCATGAGCCAGGGCCGCATCGAACAGGTCGGCACGCCCGACGAGATCTACCAGCAGCCGGCCACGCCGTTCGTGTTCGAGTTCATCGGCAAATCGAACAAGCTGCCCGTGCGCATCCACAACGGCCGCGTCGTCGGCGGCGACCAGCGCTTCGACACCGACGACCTCGACGGCGTCGCCGACGGCAGCGCCGTCGCCTATGTGCGCCCCGAACATCTCGCGCTGACGCCGACCGCGCTCGACTCCGGCTGGCGCGCGACCTTGCGCCATGTCTACCTCGCCGGCAGCGTCGCCCACCTCGAACTCGAGGTGCCGTCGCTCGGCCAGACCCTCGAAGCCGAACTCGGCGGCGAAGAAGCCCAGCGCCGCGCGCTGCAGGCCGGCATGCAGGTCACGGTGCAGCCGCGTCACCTGACCCTGTTCCCGCTCGACGGAAAATCCGGCGAACCGGATGCTGCGCGACGCCGTGTCGTGCATCCGCGCTATGGGCAGGCGGCGCTGGCGCGCTGGCGGTGAATAACCAGTTGCTCGATCCAGCGGTTGCCTTCGGCTCACCCGCCACGCCACGCCGCAACGACACCGCCGCCGCCGCCCCCTCTATCCGCTTCGCCACGCGATCGAACGGCACGATGCTGCGTCGCGCGGCAAAGCACGATGGCGCCGTCGAGGCTGGCGATGAGGAGCGTCGCGAGTTCCGCGGCGGCCTTGCGCTCGCAGCCGTTCGCCTTCGGCGCAGCGACGCGCTGACGTTCCCAGGCGTCGAACACCTCGGCCGCCGCGCGCAGGGCGTCGTCGGCGGTGTCGTCGATCGGTTCTTCGACGGCGGCGGCCATGACCGGACAGCCGACGCGGAACTGCGAGCGCAGCAGCACCTCGCGGCGCGTCGCGAGAAAGCCGCGCACGCCTTCGCAATCTGCTGACGCTCGGTCACTGCAACTACGCGTCGATCTGCAGCATCGGTCTGCGCATCAACGCGTTCATCCGGCTCGAAGCCGTCGTTGCCGGCGCGCTCGCCGTTTTCTGCTGCTGCCCTACCTCACGAAACAGGCGCGCACTGCGTAGCGCGCCTGTCCAGGCTCAGGTGTGCGGAAATCCCGGCGGCACGCTCGCGTCGCTGAGGCTGTAGACGAAGGCCTCGACCGATCGTCCGTCCGCGAGCCGCGCCGTCGTCACGACGCGCCGATAGCCGTCGCCTTCGAACGCGTCGAGCCGCGCCCAGTGATCCGCAAGCGCTTCGGAAGTGAAGACGAAACCGTTGACGTCGTCGCCGCGCTCGTCGAGCACGATGCCCGGATAGCCGATCGCCGCACCCCAGCCTTCGGCGAGCAGGATGCCGCGCACGCAGGCGGGCTCCCAGGTGCCCGGAACGCTCGCGAGCACGTGTTCGTTCGGCCGTCCCGGCGCGAGCGTTCCATAGACGAACAGCCGATGCGTCACGCACGTCTCCGATGCCGGGGGCAGCGGCGATTCTGCGTCAGTGCAACCGCGGCGTCGATGCTGTGCGCGCGACTACTTCGGCAGATAGTCGATCGCTTCGACGAGCCGGAACCCCGGCGTTTCGGCCACGCACTGCCGCAGCAGGAACGAATGTCCCGCGCCGTAGAACACGACGATGCGGTCGCCGGGTTGCGACAGCTGCAGCAGTTCGGCGCAGATCAGGAAATTGCGCCGGTACCACGCGGTCAGCAGATCGACGCCGGGCTGCGCGTCGCCGGCGCCGATGCGCAGCGCCGTGCGGTAGAAGAAGTTATCGTCGCGAAGCCGCGCGGGGTCGTTGAGATGACGCAGCGCCGCTCCGACGCCCTTGCTTGCGAGCAGACGCTCCTGCTCGGCGTTCTGGCGGTCGTAGATCGCGCCCTGCGCCGCGAGCAGCGCGCCGAAGCCGTTCGCGTCGCCGGAAGCCCAGCTGCACGACTTCGTTGCGCGACGGCGGCAGGCTGCCGTCGAGGTACTTCGCGTAGCGCTCCTCGACGACGGCCTTCGGCCATTCCACGTCGATGCGGTTCGGCCGGAACCGCGCGAGCGCTTCGGTGACGGCCGCGATCTCGGCCTGCCGCGCCGGCGACAGCATGTCGTCGACCTTCATGTTGTGGATGTCCTTGCCGGGATTGGACATATGGAACACGCCGACGATCATCACGTCGACGGGCGCCGGCGCGGGCTCGGCGAGGGACGCGGGCGGGACGAGCAGCAGGCAAAGGCCGAACCGGCACAGGCGGCGAATGAGCATCGATATCTCCGGAACGAACGTCGGGGAGCCGTTCGCGGACGCGAGGACGGTGCTCCCGGGTGTCCGTTCGATGCGACAGTGGCCGGCAGGGTTTAACGGCTGTCCGCCGGCGACCGGGCAGGCCGCCGTTCGGCGCTCATTAGCGGAAAACCGTGCCCCGGCCGATCAATGTCGCGAAGATAAATTGAGAGCATTCGCTGCAATGTAAACATTGCTTGACGGTCTGTGCGGTTCGCGCCAGAGTCGGCCGGCCCGCGATCCGTCCCGGTCGATGCGGGTGCTCACACACGCAGCGGAGGGGGCTCATGAGTCGCAGCAAGAAGCCGGACGAACGCATCGTCTACGCGAAGATCCATCCGTCGATCGGCATCGCCCGCGTCGGCAATTCCAGAAAGGACGACGGCTACTACATCGGTCCGCAGGTCGTCGATCCCGCTCCGGAGCCGCCGGGCTACTACCGCGATGGAAGCGGTGCGCTCAAGCGCGAGGTCGCGCAGTTCCGCATCTACGGCTACGACGGCTCCGGCCGCGTCGTGCGCGAACTGCGGATGGGCGAGGACGTCGAGATCGAGTGGACCGTCGAACTCGCGAACCACAAGGCCGCCTGGTACAACTTCGAGCTCGCGCTCGACATTCCCGAAGCGCTGACCGCGCCCGCATCGACGCGCCGCAACGCGAACGTTCCGGTGCCCGAGCGCGGCAAGCTGTCCATCACGCCGGGCCCGCGCAGCATCGGCAAGCCTGACACGCAGGGCAAGAAATACCGCTTCGACGGCGGCAAGTTCCTCGGCACCGCGGTCGGACTCGGCGAACTGCGCACCGACGCGCAGGGCCGCCTGCTCGTGTTCGGCGGCCATGGCAAGTCGGCGTCGATCGACAACAAGCCGCCGGTCACGTTCGCGAACAACGACGGCTGGTACGACGATACCAGCGACGGCCCCGTGACCGCGCGCGTGCGGCTCGACGGCAGGGAACTCGACGTCGCGCCGGCCTGGGTCGTCGTCGCGCCGCCGAACTACGGTCCGCAGCAGAAATCCGTGCGCACGATGTATGCGCTGATGACCGACATGTCGATCCAGGCCGGCCAGCTGCCGGCGCCGACGCGGCCGAGCGC
>CAMLLF010000527.1 GCA_946480705.1 uncultured Lysobacteraceae bacterium
TGGTTGAGCCGCTGGATGCCGTTCTCGTCATCCGAGTGGATCACCACGCAGGCGGCGAGCAGCAGGCACGAAACGGCGGCGAGTTGGCGCATGGACAGATCCGTCACGGTGGCCGCGATCGCGGCGTCAACGGGAAGTGTCGGCGCGCAGGCCTCCGCGCGGCAACACGTGGACGCCGGCGTATCACCGTGTAATACGAAACGTATCCGGGGCTTTCGCGGTCGTGCAGGACGCGAGGATCTCGCGCAGGCGCGCCGCGATCCGCTCGCGGCCGTGCAGACCTTCGGTCAGGCGATCGCGCTCGGCGGCTTCGGGCTGACCGAGCAGCGGCAGCAGCGTGGCGATCTCGTCGTTCACCTGATTCAACAGGACCTGCAGCGTCGTACGCACGGCCGGCGAGGACGCGGCGGCGACCAGCAGTTCGGGTGCGGCGAGCAGTTCGACGACGCCGCCGACGGTGGTGCGATCGGGCACGAGAGCCTCCCGGCATTCGCAGGGGTATCCAGTTTCGCAGCGGCGCACGTCGCGGGATATGCGGGAATTCACTCAGGCCGTTCGGGTGACGTCGACCAGCCCGTCCGCTGCAGCGTCGCAGCGGACCGGCCTTTGCCGCGGCGACACGGCACGCGGTAGATCAACCCAGCGTAGCCGAGCATGCCGATGAGTATCAAAAGAGAGAATGACATGTATTCCACGTGGTGCAGGCTGGCGGCGTGTCGCGGCGGTCTGCGGCCGACGGGCGTAAACGCGCCATTCGTGCACGCGGCACGCGCGTAACGCCCGCATTAGAAAAGCCGGCCGCGGGGCCGTGCGGCGCCGGCACGAATTTACGCGGCGTTTACGCGCCGGGGCGGTCCTCGATCTAGTCCGTTTACGCCGCGGGCGCGGACACTTTTCCCGCTCCGACGGCGGAGTTGGTACGAGTCCATCAAACAATGACGTGTCTCGGTAAATACGGCCTGCGCGTGGCCGCGGCGGCGGGCCTGGTGCCTGCTTTGCCGGCGCCCGGCGCGGATTTCAGCGGCTCGCTCGCGCTGACGAGCGACTATGTGTTCCGCGGTATCTCGCAGACGAAAGGGAATGCGGCGCCGCAGTTCGGCGCGAAGGTGGCATTCGACTCGGGCTTCTACGGCGCCGCGTGGGCGTCGGCCGTCGACTATGGCGACGCCGTCGGCAGCGACGCCGAAGTCGATCTGGTCGCGGGCTGGAACCGCACGCTGGCGCGGCGCTGGAACCTCGACATCAACCTCACGCGCTTCACGTATCCGGGGACGCGGGCGCCGCTGGATCTCGACTACAACGAGGTGATCGCGACGCTGACGCTCGATCAGCGCTGGTGGGCGATGCTCGGCTGGTCCGAGAACGCGCTCGGGAGCGGCGGCCGCGGCGTCTATGCCGAAGTCGGCGCGAAGTTCCCGCTGAGCGACACATTTCGCATCGAAACGGTGGCCGCGAACTACGACCTCGACGGTTACGACGACAACTACCGCCGCGCGCAGGTGTCGGCGATCTACACGATCGGTCGCGCCGACCTGCGCGCGTCGGCGCATTGGACCAGCGACGGCGCGAAGCGGCTGTTTCCCGGCGTCGCCGGCAGCCGCGTCGAGGCGGCGGCCGCCTGGAATTTCTGACCCCGCGCCGCCCGCGGGCGGCTCCATGAAGGAGGCGCGATGAGCGCATCGACGATTTTCCTGTTGCTGCTGAGCGTCGTGCTCGGCGCATATCTGCTGGTCGCACTGCTGCGGCCGGACAAGTTCTGACCGGAGCGCGCCATGGCTGAAGTCATTTTGTTGCTCGCCGTGTCGGTGGCGCTCGCGTGGCCGCTGGGCCGCTATCTCGCGAGTGTGCTCAAGGGCGAGGCGAGCCGCGCCGACGCGATGTTTCTGCCGGTCGAAAGCCTGATCTACGGGCTGCTGCGCGTGGATCCGCAGCGAGGCATGACCTGGCGCGGCTATGCGCTCGCATTCCTCGCGAGCAACGTCGTGCTCGGGGTGTTCGCGTGGCTCGTCTTCCTGCTCCAGCACACGCTGCCGCTCAATCCCGACCACGTGCCCGGCATGCGTTGGGATCTCGCGCTGCATACGGCGATTTCGTTCCTGACCAATACCAATCAGCAGCACTACTCGGGGCAGGCGCAGCTGTCGTATCTGTCGCAGATGGTCGGCATCGTCACGCTGCAGGTTCTGACGCCGATGATGGGGCTCGGCATCGCCGCGGCGATGCTGCGCGGACTGTTCGGCGGACGCAACGCGGCGACCGCGCGCGACGGCGAAGCGCGCGATCTCGGCAATTACTGGGTCGATGTCACGCGGCTCACGCTGCGCGTATTCCTGCCGCTTGCGCTGCTGTTCGCGCTGTCGCTGACGATGCTCGGCGTGCCGGGCACGTTCGCCGGCGCCCGGATCGTGCGGCCGCTCGATCCGGGCGCGGGCATGACCGAGCAGGTCATTCCGGTCGGGCCGGTCGCGGCCATGGTCGCGACCAAGCAGCTCGGCACGAACGGCGGAGGCTGGTACGGACCGAACAGCGCCGTGCCGCTGGAGAATCCGACGCCGCTCGCCAACGCGCTGGAACTCATCGCGATCGTCGTGATGCCGATCGCGGTCGTGTTCATGCTCGGACCGTTCACGGGACGCCGCCGGCTCACGCCGCTCGTGTTCGGCGTGATGGCGACGCTGTCGCTGGCATCGATCGGTGCGTCGGTCTATTCCGAGCAGCAGCCGAACGCCGCGACCGCGGGCCTCGCCGCGCCCGGCCCGAATCTCGAAGGCAAGGAAGTGCGTTTCGGCGCGTCGGCCTCGGCGCTCTGGGCCGCGGTCACGACGCAGACCTCCAACGGTTCGGTGAATGCGATGCACGACTCGCTGAATCCGCTCGCGGGCACGGCCGCGCAGGTGAACATGCTCGTCAATGCGATCTGGGGCGGCATCGGCTGCGGCCTCGTCGGCCACCTCGTGTTCCTGCTGCTCAGCATCTTCATCGCGGGGCTGATGATCGGGCGAACGCCCGAGGTCTACGGGCGCAAGCTCGAAACCGGCGAAGTGCGGCTGCTGTCGTTCCTCGTCGTGCTGCAGAGCCTGACGATCCTCGGCTTCACCGCGCTCGCACTCGTGATTCCCGGCGTCGCCGGCAACTCCAACCCGGGCCTGCACGGCATCGCGCAGGTGTTCTACGAGTACACGTCGGCCTACGCGAACAACGGCTCGGGTTTCGAGGGACTCGGCGATGCCACGTATTGGTGGAACCTGTCCGCGTCCGCGGTGCTGCTGCTCGGACGCTATCCATGCCTGCTGATTCCGCTGATGGTCGCGGGTAGCCTCGCGCGCAAGCGCCAGGCGCCGCAGACCGCCGGCAGTCTCGACATCGAAAGCGTCACGTTCGGCGCGACGATGATCGCCGTCATCGTGCTCGTCACCGTGCTGTCCTATCTGCCGGTGCTCGTGCTCGGCACGGTCGGCGAGCAGTTGATGCTGGCCCACTCCTGAGGGACGAACCCGTCATGCAAACCTCCTCCCGTCATGGCATCAAGGCGCATGCGGCGCGCTTCACCGCGCAGACGCTGCGCGAAGCCGCGCGCGACGCGTTCGCGAAGCTCGCGCCGCTCACGGCGATGAAGAACCCGGTGATGTTCGTCGTCTACCTGGGCAGCCTGCTGACGACGGCGCTGTCCGTCGCGCAGCCGGGCGGCTTCGTCGTCGCCGTGACGGTGTGGCTGT
>CAMLLF010000528.1 GCA_946480705.1 uncultured Lysobacteraceae bacterium
GCGGATCGAAGTCGATCCATACGTTGCTCGCGCGAACGGGTTTGACCGCTACGGCGAGGTAGCCGGCGCGCGGCGTATTCGATGGCAGGGTTGCAAAGTAGGTACTGGCCGCTTTTTCCAGCGCTTTCATGTAGGTGGCCAGTTCGTCGGCCGAAGCGACGCGCGTTCCGACGATGTCTTCGGGTTGCAGCAACGAAACGCCGCCCAATCTGAGATCGGCGGCGTGCGCGGCAGCGGCGCTCAGCAGGACGGCCGCAACGCATGCGAGGCGACGGATCCGCATGGTGAATGTTTCCGCGATGGAAGTCGGACGCCGATCGTACCGAACTTGCCGGCATACCGCCGGTCGCGCGGACATCGTCGTGCGGCTGGACCGGCTGCGAGATTCGATTCCGTCAGATCACCGGTCTGTTGTCGGCAATCGGCCGGCTTCGGCGGAGCGACTCATGAAAGCGTTGATGATTCTGCTGGTATTGGCGACTCCGTCGGTGCTGCGTGCAGCGACGATCAACTGCACGATAGACGGCACGGGCGCCACGCCGCGCGTGACCTACGGCAGCGCGGCCGAGTGCAAGGTCACGGGCAACAACGGTTCCTACCTCATCACGGCGAAGAAGGAGCCGAGGTTCGTCCAGATGTCGTGCTGGCGCGACGGACCCGGCGGAGACGTGTCGCGCTGCATGACGGCAGTTGCGCGGAACTCGATGAACAAGAAGGAGTTCTACGTCGGCACGTTCCAGGAACCGGGCGGTAGCGGCAGGCAGCCTGCCTGGATCAGCGTCACGTTCATCAACTGAGCAGCATGCGGGCCGCGCAGGTTGCCGCTGAGCCGCAGGCGAACCGCAACATCACGCTGATTCCGCTACGAGGAACCCCCGACGAAGGAAGGCACATGCCCCGCGGCGAGTGCCTTGCTTCGTCAAGCGTTCGGCAGAGGCGGCGACCGCGATGTTGCGGTTCGCGGCTTACTCCAACCTACTTTTCCAGGCGGTAGTTCAAGCCGGCGCGGTTTTCGGTCGTCGCATTCTGGGCTTCGAGTTCCCAGAGCCGCGAGAGCTTGTAGCGCAGGGTGATGACCTCGCCCGGCGTGAAGATGCCGACGCCATAGCTCAAATACAGTTTGGGAGAAAGGTATTTTCCGACCGTCAGCGCGGCACCGCCGAGTGCGGTGTTGTCGGCGACGGCGGCGTCGACGCCGAGTCTCGCGCCTATGCTTTTCGCGAGCAGGTCGCCGGTCGCGGAGCCGAGCGCCTGCGCGGCGGCGCCGACGAGATCGCTTTCGCCGCTCTTGAGCGCGGACAGCGGGCGGCCGGTGATCAGGTAGGACAGCGCTTCGGACTGTTCCATCGCGGGTTCGGAATAGACGGTCAGCACGGGCACCTGCGCGGTGCCCTGCACGCGCAGGCCGGCGGTCACGTCCTTGAGCTCGCGCGCGGCTTTCAGATCGAGGCCGGGGTTGTCGATCGCGGTGCCGGCGAACAGCAGGCGGCCGGTCTGGATCTTGAGATCCTGTCCGTAGGCTTTGTACGTGCCGCCGACGCGGATCTCGCCGCGGCCCGTGGTCTGGCGGCCCGGGCGCTCGACGACGACGAGCTGGCCGTTGAGACTGCCGTCGAGGCCGAAGCCCTTGAGCTTCACGTCGTCGCCGAGGCGCAGCGTGATGTCGGCGGTGATCGGCAGCGCATCCTTGGATTCGACCGCGTCGGCATCGACGATGACGACGTCGGGCGAGGTCTTGGCGGCACCGCCGCCCGGCAGTTTCGTCAGGTCGATGTTCGCCTTCGGCATGCTCACTTCGCCGCTGGCCGCGAGGCCCTGTTCGTTGCGGCGCACAGTCAGTTTCGGCGACACGATGACGTGCGCGGCCGGAATGTCGGCGGCGCGAAAGTCCTGTCCCTCGATCGCGATGTCGAGCGGTGCATCGGCGCTCGTGCCGGCGTTGCCGGTGATCTTCAGGCGGCCCTTGCCCGAACTGATGCCGCCGTTGACGGCGACGCGGCCCTGATCGTCGAGGTCGATCTGCACCTTGCCGTCGACGAGCTTCAGGCCGGCTTCGGGCACTTCGGTCGCGAAGCCGTCGACGAGGATCTGGCCGCTGACGACGGGTACCGCGATCGTGCCGGCGAAGGCGAGGCGGCCGTCGACCTTGCCCTTGGTGTTGGCGACTTCGGTTGTCAACAGTTCCACAAAGGCAAGGCTGCCGAGGCCGAGCTGGATCTGTCCCGAAAGGTTCTGCTCGGGGCCTGTGACGCCGATCGTGCCATCGATGCTGCCGCCGTCGGAGAGTTTCCCCTGCACGACGATGCGCTGCGACTGCGGCGCGAACGTCGCGTCGACCGAGAGGCCGGTGTAGGCGAGCAGCGGCTGATCGGGGCGGTCGGGATACGCGATGCGGCCCTCGGCGGAACCGATCTTCGCGGTGCCGTCGAGCGCGCCCTGCGCGCTGCGGCGCACGCTGCCGTCGCCGTTGATCTCGCCGCTCAGTGCGAAGGTCGCGTCGGGCGAGGTGATGGCCGCGATCATCGCGAGCGGCAGGCGCTCGATGCGATAGCGGCCTTCGGCGCTGCCGTCGGCGGCCTGGTTGCCGGCGATGCAGATGCGCGGGCCCTGCGCCGCGAGGCACAGGTCGCCGAGTTTCGCCGCACCGCCCGCGTACGACAGCGCGGCCGGCTGTTCGAGCGACCATTCCGGCTGATCCTTCAGCGCGAGCTTCAGCTGGTTCAAGGTGCCGTTCCAGTCTTCGCCCTTGAGCACGCCGCGCAGCTGCGTCTGTATGGCCAGCGCATCGCCGCGCGCGTTGAACGTGAGTTCGTGCGAATCGCGATCGCCCTTGCCGTCGAGGCTCACGCGGTCGAACTGCTGGCCGCCCGCGGTCACGCCGGTCGCGAGCAGTTCCAGCGAGCCGCGCGGCGCGCTGGCGTCGGCGACGTTCGCCGTGATCTCGAGCGAGGTCGCGCGATTGCCGTCGTACGCGAGCGCTTCGCCGGAGACGTTGCCGTTGATCCCGAGCGCGGGCCATTTGCCCTTGAGGTCGAACTGGCCGCGCAGGCGGCCCTGCGCTTTCGGCAGGAAATCGCCGAGCGAGGCCAGCGTGAAGCCGATGCGCGCGTCGGTAGAATCCTTGCCGCCGCGTCCCTGCACGGCGAGCGTGCTGTCGCCGGATGCCAGCGCGAGCGTGCCGTCGATGACGTAGCCGGGCGCGACCCGCAGGTCGGCCGTGCCGGTCACGGGGCGCTGGCGCAAGGTGCCGTCGAGCCTGGGCATCTTGATCGTCGCCGTGACGCCGTCGGCTTCGCTGCGGCCTTCGGTCGACAGCTGCAGATTCAGTGCGCCCGGCCATTCCGCGGCGATCGCGCCGGGGTCGAGCTTGTCGGCTTTGACATCGAGCTTCCAGCCGAGCACGGGTTTCAGCGTCACGTCGCCGGTCGCAACGAGCGAACCGGCCGGCTTGCCGTCACGGTGCTGCTGCAGCAGCACGCGTTCGAGCGCGACGCGCTCGTCGTTGCCGTTGACCGCAAGCGCGATGTCGACGGGCCGGCCCGGCGGCCCGACGAGGCCCGCCAGAAGATCGACCCCGGCCACAAGGTGGCGATTGCCGATATTCCGCTCGGCACGCCCGTCGTCAAATACGGCCAGGCGATCGGCCGCAAGGTGCGGCCGATGGTCGCGCCGAGCCAGGGCGTGCATGCGGTGGTCGACCGCGATTTCCTGCC
>CAMLLF010000529.1 GCA_946480705.1 uncultured Lysobacteraceae bacterium
CCGGCGTTCCCGGCCAATCCTCACGTCTACGTGCACTACATCCGGCTCGACGATGCGTCGCGCGTCGCGCGTTTCCGGCTGCTGCCGGGACCCCTGCTCGCGGCTGACCCGGCTTCCGAGACGGAGCTGCTGACGCTGAGCCAGCCGCATCCGACGCACAACTGCAACGAAGTACGCTTCGGGCCCGACGGCTATCTCTACATCGGCTGCGGCGACGGCGGGCCGCCGTTCACGCCGGTGCACGATCCGCAGTCGCTGGCCGAGTTGTACGGAAAGGTGCTTCGTATCGATGTGAACAATGTTCCTGTCGGGCAGCCCTACGGCATTCCGGCCGACAATCCGTTCGTCGGTACGGTCGGTGCGCGGCCCGAGATCTGGGCGCTGGGCCTGCGCAATCCGTATCGCTTCAGCTTCGATGCGCTCAACGGCGACTTCTGGCTCGGCGATGTCGGCCAGTCGCTCTATGAAGAAGTCGACCACGTGCCGTCCGGGACGTCGTCCGGCGTGAATTTCGGCTGGAATCGCATGGAAGGCACGCACTGCTATCCGAACCCCGGCTGCGACACGACAGGCCTGTGGCAGCCGGTCATCGAATACGACCACAACGCCGGCTGCGCCGTCGTCGGCGGGCTGCGCATGCGTCACGCGTTCTACGCGAATCTCGAAGGCCGCTACGTCTACGCCGACTTCTGCAGCAACACTGTGTACGCGGCGGGCAGCAGCGACGAGCTGACCTGGACGAGCACGGCGCTCGGCCAGTCGCCGAAACCGCCGACGGGATTCGGCGCCGGCACCGACGGCTCACTCTACATGGGCACTTACGGCATCGGCACCGCGACGCTGTATCGCATCGCGCTCGTCGACGCGATCTTCGCCGACGGTTTCGAGCCCTGATACGTGCCTCGGGATTCGCCGTCGCGCGCGATCAGTCCTGCGCTGCGCGCCGC
Source organism: uncultured Lysobacteraceae bacterium (assembly GCA_946480705.1). Next base: position 948 of record CAMLLF010000529.1, read on the forward strand.
CGACGCTCGCGCGTGCGGCGCCAGAGCAAGACCAGACACGCGGTCAGCACGACGAGCGTGATCGCCGAGGCTTCCGGGCCGAAGATTCCGCCGGTCAGCCAGGCCGGTCCCTGCACCGTGCTGGCGATCGGCGCGACGGCGCGCCATTCCTCCAGACCCGACAGCGGTGCGCCGCTCAGGACGATCGCGAAATTCCACGCCGCGTGATTCAGGCTGGCGACCCAGAGGTTGCGCGTCCACACGTAAACCAGCGCCCAGAACGCGCCGAGCAGCATGCACGACAGCACGGTTGCCGCGATGTCGAGCGGCGTAGCCTGCTCGATCACGTTTTCGAGGTGTCCGACGCCGAAGACCGCGGCCTGCAGCCACAGCGCGGGCGTGGTGCCCCAGGCGTCCTCGACGAGGCGGAACAGAATGCCGCGGTAGACGAGTTCTTCCAGCGTTGCGGCGATCAGGATCACGCTAGCCACGCGGACCAGTTCGCCGCGCAGGCCGCGGTATTCGCTGAGCTGGTATGCGTCCAGCGCGAACAGCGACAGCGTCGTGATCGAGATCAGCGCCGCTCCCGCGGCGGCCGCGGTCAGCATCGCGCGCGGCGCCGGATACCACTCGCGCGCGGCGCGTTTTTCCACAAGGCGCACATACGCAAAATAGCTCGCGAGCGCGAAGACCAGGATGCCGAAGCGCCGGATGACGCCGGTCGCGGCCTCGCCGGGCTCGAACAAGGCGAGCAGCGCCGGCAGCAGCGCGAGCCGGTAGGCCTGCACGGCTGCGACGAGAAACAGGCCCGCGAGCACGAGACGGACGAGAAGACGTCGGGCAGGGCGAAGATCGATCACGAAGACTCCGGGCACACGCGTGGGTGTCACGCGGGCTGCGCGGCGCGGACCGGCCAACGGTAGGCCAGTCATTCGTGCACGGAAATAGCCGAATCGGCATGATGGTCATGCAGAACTGCATGAATCTCGGGATGGCACTGAACACGATGGACTGGAGCGACCTGCGCATCTTTCTCGCGATCGCGCGCGAGCGCACCCTCGGCGCCGCGGCGCGCCGGCTCGGCATGACCCAGCCGACGATGGGGCGGCGCCTGCGCGCACTGGAAACCGCTGCCGGGCACGCGCTGTTCCAGCGCACGGCCGCGGGCTTCGTGCTGACCGACGAAGGCGCGACCGTGTTCGATCACGCCGAACGCATCGAACAGGAAGCGCTCGCGATCCAGCGCCGCCTAGCCGGCCGCGCGACGCAGCTTGAAGGCCCGCTGCGGCTGACGTCGTCGGACTGGTTCGGCACGCACGTGCTCGCGCCCGTGCTCGCCGATTTCGCCGTGCGGCATCCGCAGGTCGGCATCGAGCTGCTGACCGACGCGCGCTTCCTGAGCCTGTCGCGGCGCGAAGCCGATCTTGCGTTCCGCATCCGCACGTTCACCGAACCCGACGTGGTCTCGCGCAAGCTCATGCATGTGCGCTACGCGGTCTATCAGCGCAGCGGACTGCCGCCGCCGCGCCGCGGCGACGGCAGTCATTGCACGCTGCTCGCACTCGATGCGGCGTTCGCCGGCACGCCCGACGACAGCTGGCTTTCCCGTGCGTTGCCGCGCGCGCGCATAGGACTGCGCAGCAACAGCCGCGACGTGCAGGCGCGCCTGTGTGCGCATGGCGCGGGACTCGCCGTGCTGCCGGTCGTTCTCGGCGAACGCATCGGCGAACTCGAGCGCGTCGACCTCGGCGGCGAACCGCCGGGGCGCGATACCTGGATCGGCTACCACCGCGATCTGCGCCGGCTGCCGCGGTTGCGGGCGATGGTCGAGTTTCTCGTGGAGCGGCTCGCGAATGCGGATCTCGCCGCGTGAAGCGCGGTCGCCGAAGCATCGACTTCCGTCGCATGCGGTCAGGCCGGTGCATCTCGCACAATTGCGCGATGCGAAACCGCCCGACATCGGAAGCAGCGGGCTCGGCGCCATGAGACAGGAACGCCTGCTGCCGCTGATCGTCGCCTGCGCGCTGTTCATCGAGAACATGGACTCGACCGCGATCGCGACGGCGCTGCCGGCGATCGCGGCCGACTTCGGCACCTCGCCGATCGCGCTGAAGCTCGCGCTGACGACCTATCTCGTCGCGCTCGCCGTGTTCATTCCGGTCAGCGGCTGGATCGCCGATCGCTTCGGTGCGCGCAGCACGTTCATGCTCGCGATCGGCGTTTTTCTGGTCGGTTCGATCGCCTGTGCGGCAAGCGTGTCGCTGCCGACGCTGGTCGCCGCGCGTTTCGTGCAGGGCATGGGCGGCGCGCTGATGGTGCCGGTCGGGCGGCTGGTAGTGCTGCGCACCGTACCCAAGAGCGAACTCGTCGTCGCACTGAGCTGGCTCACGATTCCGGCGCTGGTCGGGCCCATGCTGGGGCCACCGCTCGGCGGGCTGATCGTGACCTGGTTCGACTGGCGCTGGATCTTTCTCATCAACCTGCCGATGGGCGTGCTCGGCATCGCGCTCGCGCATCGCTACGTGCCGAACCTGCGCGAGCCGCCCGGGCCGCTCGACGGCACCGGCTTCGCGCTGTCGGGCATCGGCCTGGCGCTCGCGCTGTTCGGGTTCTCGACGATAGGCCGGCATCTCGTGCCGCTCGGCGTCGCGATCGGTAGCCTCGTCGTCGGCATCGCGATGCTGGTCGCCTACGTGCTGCATGCGCGGCGACATCCGCACCCGCTGCTCGATCTCGGCCTGTTTCGCCTGCCGACGTTTCGCGCCGGTGTCGTCGGCG
>CAMLLF010000530.1 GCA_946480705.1 uncultured Lysobacteraceae bacterium
GCCGTAGTTCAGCTTGCCGGGTTCGGCCTTGGTCTGTTCCCGAACCTGCTTCCAGTAGATCTGGCGGAGCGCCTCGCAGGCAGCATCGTCGAGCCGGCCGAGGTCGCCCGGATATTCGAATCCGCGGTCCCGCATCTCCTGGACGAGGTTGTGGATGAAGGGCCGTTCGTCCATGCAGGTGAGCAGCGGGTGTGCGTCGAGCATGGTTTCCAGCAATGTGGTGCCGGATCGTGGAAAGCCGACGACGAAGATCGGTGAGTTTTCGGCATCGGGCCCCTCGACCGGGAGCCACTGAGCGTAGTCGGGAGGGCTGACGACGGCAGGCGGCAGCAGCATTGCATCGAGCTCGGCGGCGGTGCCAAGCGAGGCGCGCAGCTGTTGCATCTGGGTCTGGTGTCCGCGTTCGAGCCAGTTCATGGCCTGCTCGGCGTGGCCTCGCGCGTCGCTGATCTTTGCCAGCGCGAAGAACAGCTCCGGACGTCGCGCCGCGACACGTTCGTCGCGAACCAGCGACTCGTAGAGCCGATAGGCTTCGTTGGGATCGCCGCTGCGACTCGCGATCTGCGCGCGCAATACCTTCAGCTCTTCTTTTATCGACTCGTCATGGTGGGGCACGCGCGCAAGCAACGCACGTGCTTCGTCGAGACGGTTCGTGCGTTCAAAGAAGGCCGCGCGCTTGGCGATCACGCCGGCGTTATTCGGCGACCTGTGCTCGGCAAAGGCGAGCGCCTCGTCGGCGGTCTGCAAATCGCCGCTTTCCATGGCAGTCCAGGCTGCATCGGCGAGGGCCTCGGGGTTGCCCCGGGTCCATTGCTGCCAGCCCTGCACGAGAGCGATCGATTCGTCGTTGCGCCCTGCGCGCTGGCAGGCACGTGCCGCCTGGGCGCGAAGCAGCGGATCGTCCGGCAGCAGCGCGAGTGCGGCGGTCAGGTTCCTGGCTGCCGCCTGGCTCAGGCCCGCGGCGGTTTCAAGGAGTCCCAGTTCGCGCAGCGCTTCGGCCTGTTGAGGATCGATCGCAATGGCGCGTTCCAGCGCCTGGCGAGCCGGGCCGATGTTGCTGCGCGAGCGTTCGAGATAGCCGAGGTTGAGCCAGTGTTCCGCGCGCTGCGGATACAGCGTGGTCAGTTGCTGGAACATGCTTGCGGCTTCGTCGAGCCGCGTCTGTGCATCGAGACTCATGGCCAGCAGCAGCAGCGCGCCCTCGTCATGCGGCTGGCGTGCGATGAGAAGACGACTGATGCGCTCGGCCTCGGCGAGATTGCCGCTTTGCAGCGCGTTGAAACCGTTCTGGAGCATGGCTGCTTTCATCGAAATCGAACAGTGGAGTATCGCTGCGCTCCGGAGTCGCGGCAAGGCAAGCGTCGGTTTCACAGGGACAGAAACGAAAAAACCGCGCGGCTTGCGCCGCGCGGTCTTCATGGAGCCGTCAAACGTGGGTTCTTATCAGAACTTCACGCCGACGCGAGCCCAGTAGAAGCGGCCCACGGTGTCGTACGTACGAGCGTCGGTGTTGCTGTCGAAGCCGTACTGCCACAGCTGGTTGGGCTGCTTGTCGAACACGTTGTCCACACCGATTTCGAGATTGGTGTGCAGCGGTTCGATGTTGTAGCCGAACTGCAGGTTGTGATACGTCACCGCGCCAGCGCGGAACGACTGGTCAGCCGGGCCGCCCGGCTGGATGACGGTGTAACCGTCGCCAGCAACGGCCTGCGCGCCGAAGCGGGTCGGGCCGATGTAGCGTGCGCGCCAGGAAGCGTCGAACGCGCCGAGGTTCCACGCCACGCCGGCGTAACCGCGCCAGCGCGAGTAGTTGCCGTCACCGCCCTGCGAGGACGAGACGTACGAACCGGCGTTGTTGAACTGCGTCGAGACGTCGCCCTGGATCTTCTGCGTGTTGTACTTCTGCACGTAGGTCGCATCGAGCGAGAAGCGGAAGTTGCCCCACGCGGTTTCCGGCAGACGGTACTTGAAGCCAAGGTCGATACCCGAGGTGTCGACGCGGCCGACGTTAGCCGTACGGTTGTTGACGAAGTTGATGTCGCCCACACCCGTCAGTTCGCGCGTGAACAGGTCGCAGAAGCGGCCGAAGTTGTAGCACTGGTTGATGATGGTCTGCGTACCCAGCGTACCGATGGTGTCGGTCAGGTAGATGCGCCACACGTCGACCGAGGTCGAGAAGCCTTCGAGCCAGCTCGGGTCGTACACGACGCCCCAGGTGAACGACTTGCCCTGTTCCGGCAGCAACTGATCGTTCGAACCGGCCAGAGCCTGCGTCTGCGGGGTGGTCTGCTGGAAGCCCGGCGTCAGGCCGGCGCAAGCCGGGTTGCCCGCCTGGAAGCCAGAGCCCGAGCACGGGTCCTGATAGGTGTCGGCCGACGGGGTCACGCCGCCGTACAGATCGGAGATCGTCGGCGAGCGGAAGACTTCGGCAACCGTACCGCGGAGCAGCACGTCGTCGATCGGACGCCATTCCACACCGATCTTCGAGTTCGTCGAATCGCCGAACGCGGAGTAGTCGGAGTAGCGCGAACCCAGCGTGAAGTTCAGCGACTTGGCCAGGAAGACGTCACGCAGAACCGGGATGAACAGTTCGGCGTAGAACTCGCGAACGCTGAGTTCACCGGAGCTCGGCGAAGCGCAGGCGTCGGTCGAGGTCTGGCAGGTGCCGATCGCCGGGTCCGCGATGATCGACGAGAAGTCCGGCTGGAAGTACTGGTAGTCCTTGCGGTATTCGCCGCCGAACGCGACGCTGAGCGCGCCGGCCGGGAGTTCGACGATTTCGCCGGTCAGGTTGAAGCGGGCGATCTTTTCGTTCGAGTAGAAGTGCGCGGCCGGGGTGATCGACAGCTTGCGCAGGTTCTCGATGTTCTGGCGGCCGGCGGCCGTCTGGTTCTCGAGACCGAGCAGGTTGATCGGCGTGCAGTTCGCGATGATCGCGGTCGGCGTACCGCAGCGGGCAACACCGTTGGCGTCGATGAACGACGGACCGACGGCGTCACGCAGACCGGGCTTGAAGTAGTAGCCGGTGGTCTGGCGATCCTGGGTCAGGCGCGCCCAGCTGATGCCGGCGTCCCAGGTCCAGGTGTCGCCGAAGCTGCCGCGCAGACCCGTGTTGAACTGTTCCGACTGGGTCTGGAACAGGCCGATACGGTTGCCGTCCAGCGACATGCGGATACCGCCCGAGGCGATGTTCACGCCGAACGGGTTGTAGATGCTGTTGGCCGAGATGACCGCGCCCGAGTCGGCGCCGAGGATCAGCGGCAGCGGGGCCAGCTGATAGTTCGAACGCGTCTTGTTGCTGAACGCTTCGACGTAGGCTTCGACGTTGTCGGAGATGCGGTAGTTACCGGCAGCGAACAGACCACCACGTTCCTGCGGGGTGCGCAGGATGTTGAACGGCGAGTAGTCGTAGGTGTCGTTGCCCGGACCGCCGACCAGGCTGTCCGTGCCCGCACCGCCGATGAGGGTGTCTTGACCGCCCAGCCCGCTGATCGTGTCGTTGCCCGCGAGGCCATCGATCGAATCGTCGCCGGAGCTGCCGGTCAGTGTGTCGTTGAAGGCGCTGGGCGTGCTGCCCACCACCTCCTGCATGCTGCGCAGGCCGTCGGTGAACAGCACGGCCTCGAGGTTGCGCGTGATGATGTTTTCGCCCGTCACCGCATTGACGAAGACGATGTCGGTCGCATTCGGCC